>USGR01000069.1 GCA_900554165.1 uncultured Oscillospiraceae bacterium
ATATTATTAAGTAGCATTTATGCCGGCTTGGCTATATATTGTCGCCGGCCGGATGTTGATATTTTTTAAAGGAGCGAGCAAAATGTCATATGTAGAATCGGTCTTGGACAGACTTTACAGCAAAAATGCAAATGAGCCTGAGTTTAAACAGGCCGCGACAGAGGTGCTCAACTCATTAAAGCCGGTTATAGAAAAGAATCCGGAATATGAGAAGGTTTCTCTGCTTGAGAGACTTATTGAGCCGGAGCGTGTTATTATGTTCCGCGTGCCGTGGATAGACGACAAAGGCAACGTGCAGGTCAACCGCGGCTTTAGGGTGCAGTTTAACAGCGCCATTGGCCCGTATAAGGGCGGTCTCCGTTTCCACCCGTCGGTTAACCTCAGCATAATCAAATTCCTCGGATTTGAGCAGATATTTAAAAATTCCCTCACCGGCCTGCCGATAGGCGGCGGCAAGGGCGGCTCTGACTTTGACCCCAAGGGCAAGTCTGACAATGAAGTAATGCGCTTCTGCCAGAGCTTTATGACAGAGCTTTGCAAGCACATCGGCGCAGACGTTGATGTTCCGGCCGGCGATATAGGCGTTGGCGGACGTGAGATAGGTTATCTTTACGGCCAGTACAAGAGAATTACCGGCAAATATGAAGGCGTGCTCACCGGTAAGGGCCTTACATACGGCGGTTCTCTGGCGCGTACAGAGGCTACAGGCTATGGCCTTGTATATTTTGTAAATGAGATGCTTAAGACAAAGGGTGACAGCTTTAACGGCAAATGCGTTGTTGTTTCCGGCTCCGGCAATGTTGCAATATATGCAACAGAGAAAGCAATGCAGCTCGGCGCCACCGTTGTTGCTCTCAGCGACTCCAACGGATACATCTACGACAAAGACGGCATAGACCTTAAGGCGGTTAAGGAGATAAAAGAGGTCAACCGCGGACGCATTAAGGAATATCTCAACTATCGTCCTAATGCCGAGTACCATGAGGGTAAGGGAATATGGAGCATTAAGTGCGACATTGCGCTGCCATGCGCCACCCAGAACGAACTTAACATAGACGACGCCAAGCTGCTTATAGCGAACGGCTGCAAGATAGTTGCAGAGGGTGCCAACATGCCGACGACACTTGAAGCTACTGAAGCTCTTATTGATGCAGGCATCATGTTTGGCCCCGGCAAGGCTGCCAACGCCGGCGGTGTTGCTACATCAGCGCTTGAGATGTCACAGAACTCTATGCGCCTTTCATGGACCTTTGACGAGGTTGATGAGAAGCTCCACAACATAATGATAGGCATACACAATAATGCATACTCAGCCGCTCAGCGTTATGGCTATGAGGGCAACTACGTTATAGGCGCCAACATAGCTGGCTTTGAAAAGGTTGCAAATGCTATGCTCGCACAGGGTGTTGTGTAATTGTTGATATAAACTGTAACTTGAGGATGCGTTCTGTGTTTGCAGAACGCATCCTTTTTATGTTATATTGTTTATATGATACCCTGCGACTTATTATAATGGAACTGATGTTAAAGTGTACACCGGAGAAAAAAACAATTATACCGACAATGCTATGTTTGACAGATACAGGCTAAGCTCGTGGTATTATTCGGAATTTGACATGGGGCAGCATGAGTTTTACGACTTTTCTTCTGTTTCTTATGTCCGCATTTCGATATTTTATATACTCTTCTTTATCTTATCGCTGCTTTGCTATCTCTCACATATATTTGAGGGGAACTATTCCTCTATAACGACATATTCTGGCGTTATACTGTTTGTATTTATAATGCGCTATATATTTTCCGGTTTTGCTATAAAGGCAAAGTACCAGCAGGCCGTGCTTGCCGCTGGAGGAATTGCTCAAATTTACAGAGTATACTTTTCCAGCATGATTACCGTTATATATGACGATAGTACTCCTGCTGAATATAATTACAGCGATATAAATAAGTTTTATGAGACTATCAGGTTCTTTCTGCTGCGTATGAAAAACAAACAGTATATTTTAGTAGACAAATCGTCTCTGCCGCAAGGCAAAGAAAAGGAATTTATAAAGTTTATCTTTTCCAAGTGCGATGATATAAAAAAGAAGCGTGTTGTTAAAATAAGCGGCAAAAAGCGAATATGTCTTATACTTACAATAATTACGGCTATTATATTTTTATTGTCCATACTGCTTTCGGTAATAAATACTGTTTATCCACTGCCGAGTTTGGTTTAATTTAATATATATTCAATTTTTCCCGCACAATTTATTACACGTGTATATAATCAATCATAAGCATTTGTGACGTTACTCCAGTCAATATAAAATCAAAAGCTGTAGTTTTTAATATTGCCATCTGAGGCTTTGCACTTTATTGCAAAGCCGTTCTTTTTATGCTATAGTAATGAAAACTTTGTTTTAATATAGGCATGGAGGGTCAATTACAACATGTGTGCTGAGCTTAAAAATGTAAATAAGAGTGACGGCCGGACTAAAGTTTTCAATTCCCGTCCGATATTCTGCTCTGAGTTTACTATGACAAAAGAGATATTTTACGACTTTTCTTCAGTCTCATATTCTATTCCATTAATATTTTTTATAATAATATTTGCACTGTCTGTGCTTTATTTTATAGTTCAGTTATTCGAAGGGAAGTATTCATCCCTCGCAATGCAGGAAGCGCTTCCGTTTGCCTTTTCAGTATTTTATTTTGCTTTCACAAAATACTCAGTAAATAAGAATTATAAGCGCTATATGCTTTCTGTTGGTACAGACTCCTCTGCAAAGGAGAAAATCTGCTTTTCTGATAAAATATCTGCTTCCAGAGGTAACCGTTCACCTGTTGAATATGATTATGGTTCTGTATCCGCTGTTTATGAAACTAAAAAGCTGTTTTTGCTGCGTATGAAATACAGTCTTTATCTTTTAGTCAGCAAAGATTCCTTTCCTGGTGAAACGAAAAACGCCTTTATCAATTTTTTGTTTTCAAGCTGCGCAAATATTAAGAAGAAAAAAGTAAAAAATGTCTGCGGCAGAGAAAAATTATGCATTTTATTTATGCTGCTCACGGCGGCAGTGTTTTTAACATCGCTGGCGCTTTATATAATAAATATCTATATTCCGCTGCCGAGTTTGGTTTAAATCCGCCTTGCTGCAAAAATCTTCCTAACAAAATATATTTAAAAAATTGCTGCTTAAACCTTCATGTCAAGGCTTGGATGGCGAAAATTGTAACCGCTATACTGATTTTAATAATGGCTGCAGTCGAAATGGTTCTTTCATAGGCTTTAACAGCGGCTGCCGTCTGCCGGCGCACAAGAAACAAGTTTTTTCTTACCTCATATCAACTTGTGGGCGTTTCTACACATAAATGCTCAAAAAATCTATAAGGGACGGTATAACCGCCCCTTATAATAATTTTTATGAAGTTGCTGCTTTTGATACATTATTTGCTATAAAAAATTGATTTTAATCAAAATGAATTTATAAATTAAAATCACAGTCTGCGCTTAAAATCCTCATAGCCGAAAGATTTTATTGTCTTTAGACTCCCATTTGTCTCAGCAACTATTATTGACGGAAGATTTATGCCATTAAAGGTGTTGTTTTTCACCATCGTATAAAGCGCCATATCACAAAACACCACTCTGTCGCCCGGCTTTAGCGGAGCATTAAATGAATAATCGCCTATAATATCTCCTGCAAGGCATGTGGGTCCGGCTAAACGGTATGTGTACGGCGTCTCGCCGGCATCCTGCCCGCCAAGCACCGGCGGACGATATGGCATCTCCAGCACATCCGGCATGTGGCAAGCGGCAGAGGTGTCGAGTATAGCCGTGTCTATACCGTTATGCACAACATCCAGCACACGCGCTACTAAATAGCCGGCATCTAAAACCACCGCTTCGCCCGGTTCAAGATATACGTCTACGCCATATTTTTCTTTAAAGTGAATTATTACATCTATCAGCATATCAACGTCATATCCTGGCTTGGTTATATGATGACCGCCGCCGAAATTCAACCACCTCATATTATACAGATATTCCCCGAATTTCTCCTCAAAGACGGCGGCGGTATGCTTTAACGCATCAGCGCCCTGCTCGCACAACGTGTGGAAGTGCAGGCCGCTTATCCCGTCGAAGCCTTGTGTCTCAAAGCCTGCCGCAGTCACGCCGAGGCGCGAGCCGGGAGCGCACGGGTCGTATATAGCGTGGTCCTGCTCGGAATATTCGGGATTCACGCGTATCCCGCATTCAATTCTGTGCCCGCAGGACATGACGGCAGTGCGGTATTTTATCCACTGTGAAAACGAGTTGAATACGATGTGGTCGCAGTATCTGAGTATATCATCAAACTCATCTTCCCTGTAAGCCGCGCTGAAAATATGCGTCTCGCCGCCCATTTCCTCATGACCAAGTCTCGCCTCATGCAGCGAACTGGCCGTCGTTCCGGCAAGATACCTCCCGATAAAGGGATACAGGCTGTACATGGAAAAGGCCTTCTGCGCAAGCAGTATCTTGCATCCGGTCTTGTCCTGTATGGATTTTAACAGCCCTAAATTATTTTCAAGCTTTGCCTTGTCAATTACATAACAAGGCGTAGACAGCAAATTTATATCGAAATTTAACATCTGCACTCTCCAAAGCTATTCCGCAAGGCACAGCCACCGGACTGCGCTGGCAGCTGTGCCGATATCTGTTTGGGATTATTTTGTGTAGAAATAGGGCGGCAATAATGACCTTATCCCACATCGAGTTTAGAACTCTAAGCTATTACCGATGCTCAGTCCACCAGTACGGGGTCAAAATCCTCATGATACGGCAGCCCGTTTTTGTTAAGCTCATCCATAAACGGGTCGGGGTCGAACTCCTCAACATTATATACGCCCGGTTTGCCCCATTTGCCCGTCATAATGAGTTTTGCACCTATCATAGCCGGTACGCCGGTTGTATACGACACCGCCTGCGAGCCGACCTCTTTGTAGCACTGCTCATGGTCGCAGACATTATATACATAGTAGTGGACCTCTTTGCCGTCCTTGGTGCCGGTAAATATGCAGCCTATGTTCGTCTTGCCCTTTGTGCGGGGGCCGAGGGAGGCCGGGTCGGGCAGTACAGCCTTCAAAAACTGAAGCGGTACAATCTTCATGCCCTCATAATCTATCGGCTCAATAGACGTCATGCCGACATTCTGAAGCACACGCAGATGCGTAAGATATTGCTCTGAAAATGTCATGAAGAAGCGTATGCGCTTAACTCCCTTTATATTAAGGGCCAGCGACTCCATCTCTTCGTGGTGGAGAAGATACATGTCTCTTTCGCCTATCTGCGGGAAATCATACACCTTTTTAATGGCCATGGGCGGAGTTTCGATAAATCTTCCGTTCTCATAATAGCTGCCGGGCGCCGAAACCTCGCGTATGTTTATTTCCGGATTAAAATTGGTAGCAAACGGGTAGCCGTGGTCGCCGGCATTGGCGTCAAGTATATCTATGGTGCTTATCTCATCAAAATAGTGCTTTTGCGCAAACGCTGAGAACACGCCTGTAACTCCCGGGTCAAAGCCGCATCCCAACAGCGCGCATATTCCCTTTTTCTCAAATTTTTCGCGATACTCCCACTGCCATTTATATTCAAACTTCGCCGTCTCGGGCGGCTCGTAGTTAGCGGTGTCAAGATAATGCACGCCGCAGGCAAGGCAGGCGTCCATAATCGTCAAGTCCTGATACGGCAGCGCAAGATTTACTACTATATCCGGCTTATAGCTGTTTATGAGCGTGACAAGCTCGCTTACATTGTCAGCATCCACCTGCGCCGTTTCGACTTTGGTTTTGCCGCCGTCAAGCTGCGCTTTAAGCGCGTCGCACTTGGA
>USGR01000070.1 GCA_900554165.1 uncultured Oscillospiraceae bacterium
GTATAAACTGCATCTACTGCCTTTGCAAGCCGCTTAAGCTCTAATTTAAAATGGTTTTTATTGGGATTGGAAAACCAGCAGAAGTCGTTTACATATACCTCAGCATTATATTTTTTTATGCTTTCTATCGCCGTGTTTATTTTTTCAGTAAAGACCTTTTCATCGCCGAAATAGCTGTCGTTATGACCTATTGAAAAAAGAACTATATCGGCATTGCATATAGTGTCTATTACATCGTCGCTGAGCTCGCCGAGACATAGCCCGCTGAGCCCGTAATTATTCAGCACCGGCTTTGATTTATCGTTATAATATGCCATGCCGCTCAGCAGCACCGGCTTGTTTTCAGATATTACCTTTATTCTTATGTTGGCCTTGTCAAACATCGATATATCTATGGGGCCGTAAATTTTCATGCCGTATTTATCGCCGCTTGCGTCTATGCTCGTAATAAATATGTCTCCGGCATACACCTCAAAGCTGCCGAAATTTTTATCGTTCTGATAATATATGTAAGCCTCATTAAACCTGTCTTTCACGCTTACATCTACATATGAGTCTTTCTCATAAGCCATAAGTTTATAGGCGTTTATGCATCTGCCGTCTTTAAAGGCCGTAAAGCCGGAGCTGTTAAGGCTGTGTACTTCCCAATACTGACCGCTGTCGTTAAGCATCATATATTGCAGAGAGGTAAAGCCGTAATTGTAAACACCCGTTTTTTCAGCAATGCGGTGCTTTATAATGCCTATGTAGCTTTGGTTTGGAATATCCGGTGCATTGGCGCCGTGCGATATGCTGTCGCCCAGCACGCTTATTGTTTTACTCATCTTTAAATCCCAGCTTTCGCACATAAAAATCACTTTAATCTTTCTTAGTATATCAGACAGGCGTTGACATATCAAACTATACTTATATAATAAATATAAAAAGTTTATGCTGAGGTAATTACTATGCTGAATAAAATGTATATTAAAACTGTAATCGGCACATATATAGCTGAAGAAGATGGAGTAGGCATAACAAGGCTTGAGATGCTTCGCGATTATAATTCTATTGATAATCCGCCAAAAGAATGCGAGCCCACTTTGCTGCTTAAAGAATGTGAAAGCGAGCTTAAAGCATATTTTGACGGCAGGTTAAAAAAATTCAGCGTCCCTGTCAGCCTGCACGGCACCGAATTTCAAAAAAAAGTCTGGTACGCGCTTCAGCAAATTCCATATGGCGAGACGCGCAGCTATAGCGAAATAGCCAAAAGCATAGGCAGTCCAAAAGCCTGCCGCGCAGTGGGCAATGCCAACAATCACAACCCTGTTGCCGTCATAGTCCCATGCCACCGCGTGATAGGTGCAAACGGCAAATTAGTAGGGTATGCCGGCGGATTGGACGTTAAAAAATATCTGCTCGATTTAGAGCAAAAATATATGAGATGCTTATAATGGCATTTTGGATGCTTCGATGTTTATCTAATTAAACAGCGCCGGGCGCCGTACGGATTTTTTGTGCTATGCTGCTCAAATATTTCCATTGCTGATGCATTTTATAAAATGACAGCCCTATCTATAATATTAATACTTTGTATTGGATGAACCGCATTAAATTATTTTGATATGCAACTCACAATTATGTCAAAGTTTTGCCAAGGTACAGTAGCAGTACTATAAACGCTAAGCTTTTTTGCTGCAACTTGACTTTCTATTAAATGCTATAGTGATTTTCCACATATGGAAAGACCATACGAAACAAGGCTTTTCCGGTTTGATAAATCCACCACCCTGATTTGTTTAGGCTGCTGCCGCTAAGTTTAGGTCATATCGGCTCTGTTATATAAAAAGCACGGGCGTTTTGCCCGTGCTTTTTATATATGCATTTTTTATTTAAAGCATGATATGCTCACAAATCTTAAGAATATGCCTTTGCCTAAAAAATTTATACGTTAAATCTGAAAAGGATAACATCGCCGTCTTTAACTATATATTCCTTACCCTCTGAGCGCACAAGCCCTTTTTCTTTAGCAGCCGTCATAGAGCCGCACTGAATAAGCGCATCATATTCGATTACCTCGGCGCGAATAAAGCCGCGCTCTATATCAGAGTGTATTTTACCGGCCGCTTGAGGCGCCTTTGTTCCCTTTTTAATAGTCCATGCCCTTACCTCCGGCTTTCCTGCCGTAAGGAAAGATATAAGGCCCAGCAGCGAATAGCACTCCTTAATAAGTCGCTCCAGCCCCGATGATTTTAGCCCTAAGTCAGACAAAAACACCTTTTTTTCCTCTTCCGACATAGACGACATTTCCGCTTCAAGCTCAGCGCAAATAGGCAAAACGCCCGCGCCCTCGGCATCGGCGATGGACAGCACCGCCTTATATCTTTCATTATTGTCAAGACCGTTTATAAAGTCATCTTCGCTCATGTTGCAGGCGTAAATTACCGGCTTTGACGTGAGCAGAAACATAGATTTCAGTATTTCTTCTTCATCCTCGTCGCGCTCTATGCTGCGCGCCGGTTTGCCGCTCTCAAGATGCGATATCAGGCGCGTTATAAAATCGACCTCATGCGCCAGCGACTTATCGCCCTTCATAGCTTTCGACGACCTGTCCAGCCGACGCTGCGCCATATCTATGTCCGACAATATAAGCTCAATATTTATTGTTTCTATATCCCTTGCCGGGTCTATACTGCCGTCCACATGCACTATGTCGCTGTTTTCAAAGCAGCGCACAACATGAACTATGGCGTCGACCTCCCTTATATGCGACAAAAACTTATTGCCAAGCCCCTCGCCGTTAGATGCGCCCTTTACCAGCCCGGCTATGTCCAAAAACTCTATAGACGCAGGGACTATTTTCTGAGTATCATACATTTCTGCAAGCCGCTGCAGACGCTCGTCGGGAACGTTTACCACTCCAACATTCGGCTCAATGGTGCAAAATGGGTAGTTTGCCGACGCTGCACCGGCGTTGGTTATTGCATTAAACAATGTCGATTTGCCTACATTCGGCAGTCCTACGATTCCAAGTTTCATTTTTTCCTCCAACAAAACACATATATTAAATTCATTATTTGCAGATATACATGGCATGCATAAAAACACGCATTAGTCTAAGTCCGTTTTGCCAATACATAATTATATAATAGCAACCCCGACAAGTCTATAAAATCATAAATCGTCTTAAAAGCAGATTTTATCTTATGCAACAATAATTATGCCTCTTAACCCGCTAAAAAGCAAGTAAAATTTAGATTTATTGGGCAAATATCATCCCAAAAGCAACCGCCAAGGATAAAGCTTTTTACCTTTTCGTCGGTTCTTGCTGTCGCTGCCGTTTGGCAGTTAAGATGGTGCAAGCCTTATATTAGATTGCAATATCAATTCATTATGGAATATTACGCAATAGAGAGTAATAAAGCTTTGCACCATGCGTCTCTGCATAGGCAGCAAATGCGTGGAAAATGTTTTTTACATTCATATCCTCAAAAATAGTATTCTACTGCGTAACAAAAAAGCAGAGAGTCAACCACCTTTGAAAGTGATTAACTCTCTGTTACTGCTTGCAATCTGTTTATCAGCCGTTAAGTTAGTTTATTTTCAAAACGTCCTTATCAGCGTTCACCGAAGAAGCAATTGGCTTCTTACCTGCATTTTCTGCGCACAGTATGGCCGCTGCCATATTCCGATTTGCCGCTTATGCCGTTTTATAAGCAGCTGCTTTTGAACCTAATTTTTTATTGTTTATTGCTGCATACTGAACTTCTGCTTTGTAGAGTTGATTTTATTCTGGTCCGCCTGTTCAGCCGGGTACCAGCCCTTTGCCGACATCTTGCTGTAAATTGTATCCTGCATGCAGAGTGATTCGTTTAGTGCAGAATTAAACGCCTGGTGAACATTCTGTGTTGATGATTCTATTGTGCCGTGCATATATAAATCACACACGCCTTTCTCCAAAAGGAGAATGTTTTCCATTAAATTTCTATCGTCCATTGCCTTTTTCTCCCTTCATATTAAAGCAGGCCGTAAAAGCTCTGAAAAATCTGCTGATGCTTCTGTGCCATCTGCTCTACGCAGGCTTTAAGCTCAGCGTCCTGAATTTGATTCGCCGTTTCTCTGCACTGCTTCTGAAAATGCTGCTCATGTCCCAGTGCGTCTTCAACATATAATAGCTCTTTTGTCGTCATGTTTTTGCCTCCTACATTTTATTTAATTATATTTTGCAGCTTTACCAACGTAATATACATATAAAAATTAAATTTGCAGCCTATTTTTATGCTTTACGGCAAAGGCGGATAAAATAGTAATATTTATAGCGCAGTGAAGATAAAATTTGAATATACTGTATTGACAGGTTGGAAAAAGCGAGATATAATAATAAAAAATAAATATATAAACCGTTGAAGCGAAGATAAAAATAGCCATGCTCCTACAGAGAGCCCGCGATGCTGAGAGTCGGGTGGAAAACAAACTATTAAATGGGTCGCCGAGGGCGCAGTCAAAGGCTTAGTCCGAGTATTCTGCGACGTTTGGCATACGTCAGTTGCCGGGGATATGTTGGTATCCTGCTAAGTGTGTGGTTAAAGCTGCAAATCAAGGTGGCACCGCGGATAATTAGTTTATTCGTCCTTGACAGATAGTTTTCTGTCAAGGACTTTTTATTTTGTTTGGAGGTCATTTTATGCTGCCCAGTATTTCTGAAATTAAAGAAATAGCTAAATCCGGCGAATATACCACTATGCCTGTTTACGACGAGATGCTGTCCGACATTAAAACGCCCGTTGAGGTAATGAAAATACTTCTTAACGCATCAGAGCACTGCTTTATGTTGGAAAGCGTATCTGACAACGAAAACTGGGGACGATATACTTTTTTGGGATTTGCGCCAAAGCTTGAGATTACCTGCACAAACGGCAGAATGAAGATAAATGAAACAGAATTTTATACCGATAATCCGGAAAGCTATATACGCAAAATTTTGGCTGATTACAAAAGTCCTGCTATTGACGCTCTACCCTCTTTTACCGGCGGACTGGTAGGATATTTTTCATATGACTACCTGAAATACGCAGAGCCGACGCTACGTCTCGACGCAAAAGACAGCGAGGGCTTTAAGGACGTTGATTTAATGCTGTTTGACAAGGTAATAACATTTGACAATTTCCGGCAGAAAATAATACTTATTGTAAATATTTCGCTTGACGATATAGAAAACGAATGCAAACGTGCTGAAATTGAGTTAAGTCAGTTAAAAGAGCTTATTGCAGCCGGCCGGCCAAAGGAAAATTTATCAGGAAAAATGACGACGGATATAAAGCCTTTATTTTCGCGTGAAGAATACTGCGAAATGGTAGAAAAGGCAAAGCGGCACATATTTGAGGGCGATATTTTTCAAATAGTGCTTTCCAACCGGCTGGAGGCGAGATTTGAAGGAAGTCTGTTTAATACCTATCGCATACTGCGCACCCTCAACCCGTCGCCCTATATGTTTTATTTTTCCGGGTCGGATATGGAAGTCGCCGGGGCTTCTCCCGAAACACTCGTTAAGCTGGAGCGGGGTGTGCTGCACACTTTTCCGCTTGCGGGTACGCGACCGAGAGGAAAAACTGCAAAAGAAGACGCCGAGCTTGAAAAAGAGCTGCTCAGCGATGAAAAGGAGCTTGCCGAGCATAACATGCTGGTTGACCTGGGGAGAAATGATATTGGAAAAATCAGTAAGATCGGCACGGTGGAGCTGGAAAAATATAAGAGTATCGAGAAGTTTTCCCACGTCATGCATATTGGTTCAACGGTGAAGGGGGATATACGGGAGGATAAAGATTTTATGG
>USGR01000071.1 GCA_900554165.1 uncultured Oscillospiraceae bacterium
CCCTAGGCTTTGGCGCGGAAATAAAGAAGGGGCAAGCGGAAGAAAAGAAAGATTATCTTAAGCACGTTACCAGCCATGATATTATGCATTTTGGCATGATACCGGAGCTGGTAGGC
The DNA here is from genome assembly GCA_900554165.1 of uncultured Oscillospiraceae bacterium. The sequence continues at coordinate 117 of USGR01000071.1, forward strand.
CGTCTGCCGGTAATAACTACTTTGGAGCCGCTTGATGCAAACGACATTGTAAGAATAATGGTGGAGCCAAAAAATTCCGTGGTGAAGCAGTACCAGGCTTTATTTGAAATGGACGGCGTTAAGCTTGAGTTCGAAGATTTGGCACTTAAGGCGGCCGCACAGAAAGCCATTGACCAGAAAACCGGAGCAAGAGGAATAAAATCTATTATAGAGGATGTATTAGGGGATATAATGTTTGATATTCCGTCTGATGCTTCTGTTGAAAAGGTCGTTATAACCGACAAGTGCATAACGGAGAAAGCATCTCCGATTATTGAGCGCGGCAATAAATCTAAAAAGCCGGCCCGACTTAAAGATTCTGCAGATTCAGACACGAAAGGTATAACAGCATAAGCACAAGAGTTATGGTGCTTTGTCTGAACTGATTGAGCTATTATAATAATCTGTGATGCTATCAACTTAACTGAAATTTGTTGTGCCGGCCTTACAGAGAATTAATATTAAAACACCGCATATCGATGTGAGATATGCGGTGTTTTTTGTGCTTTTACAGAAAATAGTGTGTTTATTTGTTAAATATGAAAAATGAGTGCTTGATTAGGAAGTGTGTCAAGGCTATAATAAAAATTATAATATTGACGTTTATTCTAAGAATGTCGGCCAATTTTACGGATGAGTGCGGAGGTTGGCGAATCAAGGAGGAATGAAAATGAAATCCTCTAACAAGCTTAAAATGCTTTACCTGATTGACATACTAAAATCAATGACAGATGATGAACACCCTATGTCTGCGGCAGGCATATGCAGAGAACTTGAAAAGCGCGGAGTTTTAGCTGAGCGAAAATCTATTTATAGAGATATTGCTACGCTTACGGAATACGGGTATGACATAGTATATACAAGGTCTCCGCATCCGGGGTATTTTTTGGCGTCACGGGAATTTGAGCTTGCAGAGGTAAAAATGCTTGCCGACGCGGTGCAGTCGGCTGGCTCTATAACGGCGCTTAAAACGTCGGAGCTTATTAAAAAGCTTGGAAGCTTGGTAAGCCAGTATCAATTTGAGGATATTTCATCACAGGTTTATATAGACAAGCGTGTTAAAAATTCAAATGAAGAAATTTATTATAACATTGATATAATAAATAAGGCTATATCAAAAAATAAAAAGATAAGGTTTAAATATATGCGTAAAAGTATAGCCGACAATAAAATAGAAAGCAGCATTAAAGACATGATAATAAGTCCTTATGCAATGATTTGGTCCGGCGACCACTATTATCTTGTGGGGAACAATGAGAAGTATAATAATTTAATTCATCTGCGCATCGACCGTATGAAAAACGTAAAAATAATGATAAGCAGGGCGCGCCCATTCAGCGAGGTATCTGATTATACCGATAAATTTGACGCAGCAGATTATGCCGGCAGAACTTTCAATATGTTTGGAGGGACTAAGCAGACAGTAGAGCTGAGATGCTCAAATTCAATGCTGGAGCAGATAATAGATCGCTTTGGCGACGATGTTCCGCTGAGAAAAAGCGGCAGTGAGCATTTTGTGCTTTATGCAGATGCTTTTATCAGCGAGGGACTTATTTCATGGATAATGCAGTATGGGGTCAATATTGAAGTCCTTGCGCCGCGCAGTCTAAGAGAAAGCATATCGGACAGAATAATGGCTATGACGTCTCTTTATAAGTTAAATCAGCCGGAGGCAAAGGGCATAAATGCATGATAAATCAAAATCAGCAGTGAAGCGGCGACATAAATCAGGTAAAAGCTCCGCCGGCTTACGACTTAAGTTAGCCGAATTACTGGCTGATGACGGCTGGACAGCCGTTTAGAAAGAAAATGCGTGATAATTTGGAGATTTATAAATAATCCTGCACTATAAAGTATAAAGCGCGGTGCCAATTCTTACATCGGCCGGCTTGTGATTTTTACTTAAATGAAAAACACCTGCACATTGATTAAAAAATCTTGTGCAGGTGTTTTGCTGCTTTATACAAAAGAAAAATTACATCATATGTTTTAAAAAGTTATTTTGCGGCATTTTTATTGCGCTACAAGAGGACTTTAAAGCGGCAGAAAAGGATAGACAACGCATAGCGCAGGCTAATCAACATTTACGGCATGTAAAGACAGCCCGAGAAACGATAATATTTTTTATGTCCGCCGGAAAACGCCATTATTAAGCGTCATAAAAGGAATTTATGCTTTACAAAGAGACTGTGCTGCAGCCGTTTTATAAGCTTCCGCTTTAGAAAAACAGATGCTCGACTAATACTTTCACTCCTATTAATATAAGTATAACACCGCCGGCAATCTCAACTTTCTTTTTAAGAAATTTGCCGGTATATTTTCCAAGCATGAATCCCACAAACGACAACACAAAGGTTATTACGCCGATTATAAGACAGCTGATTATGAAATTTTCACTTTCGTTGGCTTCGCCGAGCGCAAGGCTTACGCCGGCAGCAAGAGCGTCGATGCTTGTCGCTATTGATGTTATAAGCAGCAGCTTAAAGCTGAAAATATATACGTTTGACTTATCCTTGTCACGTACAGAGCTTACAATGGTGCGAACTCCTATATAAGTAAGCAGTATAAATGCTACCCAGTGGTCGAAAGCTGCTATATACTTGCTGAAATATGAGCCGGTGCAGTAGCCTATAAACGTCATAACCGCCTGAAACAGCCCATAAGAAAGCGCCGTTATCAACGCATGCTTGATTTTTCCGCCGACGTTTGACATACCGCCTGATACTGATGCGGCAAAAGCGTCCATTGCAAGGCCTACGCCCAATATGGCCGATGTTATGTATGGCATATTATCCCCCTCGTATTTATCGCTGAATTCTAATTATATTATAATTTTCCATAAATTAAAATATGAAATTGTAAACTAAATAATATTATATTTATTATGCATATTTGACGGCAGTCTTATATGCATATTTTTGTTTGCTTTGAAAAGTTCGCTTTATTAAAATTTGCAGAAAAAATTTTATCGCTTTTTCGGAAAAGCGGGAAAGAGGGCCGGAATGCCAAAAGCAAAATGTAAACGCAATTTGCTTAATGCATTTGGTTGAAGTATAGAAAATTTAAATCCGCTGCAAGATGCAGTGTGATATGTAAATCTTGACCTAAATGGATAAAGACACGGATATAAAAGTGCTAAGCAACATGCGAACAGATTAATATGCACTTGCGAAAATAATTTATTGCCTGTTAAGCCTTGCAAATATAAGCCGTGTCGATGCATATTGCCATTCCTTTAAAAAATTTTAAGTAATATTTGCGGACAACCCGCCATATAGTTTACAGAAGATAAAAGACAAGCAGTTAAAGGGAAGGACATTTATGGATATCAGAAACAATTTTTATACAGCGCTTGATTTTCTGCCGCAGCGGCAAAAAAACGCACTGTCGCGCCTGCCGGAAGATATTATCTCGCAAATATATGAAATACGTCTAAGAGCGGGTTTGCCGCTTGCGCTGTCGACGCCTGACGGCACAATATTTGCCTGCGCCTCAGGACGTGTGAGCCGCAGCACATGCGGGGACATGCTGTATGCGACAGTCGACGATATAGACTATGTTTTTAATAAGGCATGCATGCACTCGGTGTACTCTCATCAGTCCGAGATAGCCAGCGGCTATGTTATTACTCCGAAAGGCCACCGCATAGGAATATGCGGCACCGCGGTAATAAGCGGGGGTGAAGTCTCAAACATAAGGGAGATATCTTCACTAAATATACGAATAGCAAAAGAAATAAAGACGTCGGCTAAGTCGCTGATACCGATTTTTGCATCCTGCTTAGGCGGACTTCTTATTTCCGGCGCACCGGCATGCGGTAAAACTACGGCGCTGAGAGACCTTGTGCGGCGAATATCGTCCGGAGAGGCGGGCGGCAGCCGAAAGGTGGCGGTAATAGATGAGAGAGGCGAAATCGCTGCAGTGCACGGCGGCATGCCGCAGTATGACGTTGGCCCCAATACCGACGTGATTTCCGGAATTAACAAGGCAGATGGAATTATGATGGCGCTCAGGGCAATGTCGCCCGATGTGATAGTGTTTGACGAAATAGGAAGCGCAGAAGAAATATCAGCACTGCGTCAGAGCTTAAACGCCGGCGTCAGAGTAATTACCACAATACATTCCGGCTCTATACAGCAGCTGCTGCTGCGGCCGCAGATGCAGCAAATCATTGAATCCTGCGCGTTTTCAAGGGTAGTACAGCTGTCGGGCCGCGGCGCAGCTTCACATATAGAAGAAGTATATGATTTGGAGGAAGCTTATGCTAAAGCTTATAGGAGTAGCGGCAATTATATTGTTTACGACGGGAATAGGAGCAATGTTTGCCAGAGAGCTTAGAACAAGGCATAAAGAGCTTGAGTGCCTGCTGAAAATTATAAGATATATTGAATCGCAGATACGATATAAGGCCATGTCGGTCAGCGCCATAATTAAAAATATGTCGGACGACGGTGTGAGCAAAGACTTAAGAGTAATGGAAAAATGCAAAAACGCTGCTTCCGGCAGACAGATAGCGGATTGTATTGGTAAAAACAGCTCTTCTACTTCCCTTAAAAGCGAAGATATAAAGATAGCGCAGTCATTTTTCAATTCGCTGGGCAAAAGCGATGTAGAGGGCGAAATAGAAAACTGTCGCCTGCACGAAAAAATGCTGCTTGCAAGGCTTGTCGACGCAAGCCGGCAGGTGAGCAGCAAGACGCGGCTTTATTATACGCTCGGCCTGTTTTCGGGGCTTATGGTTTCGATTATAATAATCTGAATTTTGCACTGGGAGATAAGAAAATGGATGTAGATTTGATTTTTAAAATAGCGGCCATAGGCATAATCGTCGCTGTGCTCAACCAGGTGCTTATACGCTCGGGACGCGAGGACCAGGCCATGATGACGACGCTTGCCGGGCTTATAGTAGTGCTGCTGATGATAGTAAATGAAATCGCAAACCTGTTCGACACTATAAAAAGCCTGTTTGGGCTGTAGGAGTTACATATGAATATCACGGCCATAGCGGCGTTTGCCGTCGTTGCCGCCGTCTTAGCTGTAATGCTCAGACAGTATAAACCGGAATATTCCATAGTGCTGTCAGTGGCGGCCGGAGTATTTTTGCTGATGTTTGTGGTAGCAGCGGCAGCCCCTATTGTAGATAAAATAAATGAAATAATGGACAAGTCCGCGGCTGTCTCTCAGTACGGCGGGGTGCTGATAAAGGCGCTGGGAATATGTCTTATCTCTCAGATGGCGTGCGACGCCTGTACCGATGCGGGAGAAACTTCACTTGCATCAAAGGCGGAGCTCGCCGGCAAAATCGCCATGGTTTTGGTGGCGCTGCCGCTGTTTGACGATATATTGGACGTTGTAATAAAGCTCTTAGGATAAAATCAGGAGTAAAAAATGAAAAGGATATTTGCATATATCTACATTTTAATATTTCTCATAATGGCGGCTTTTTGCTTTACTCTGCCAGCGGCGGCCGGGACGGAGGAAAGCGCATCATCTGACATGTCGGCTGAGCAGCTGTATAACGAGCAGCTTGAGGCAAGCGGCGCCGGTGAGTTGGACGATGCACTCCCTGAGGAATATAAAGAGATTATCTGGGACATGGGCGTAAAAGCCGACGACCCCTCTTCTATAACAGATTTAGGAAT
>USGR01000072.1 GCA_900554165.1 uncultured Oscillospiraceae bacterium
TTTTACTACATATAAAAATCTTGCCCCTGCTTTGTTTGTGTGATTTTGCAGTGGTCATATCGATTTATATCCAATGAATTTCGGCCGGCGCAAGCCGGCGTCTGCTGCCGCTGATGCGCTGATAAGGTGAAAAGATGAAAAAGGACGATAATCAAAGCAAAAAAGGCAAAAGTTTTTACGCCAAAGTTTCACTGATTATATTTTTGCTTTTCTTCCTGATTTTTATCATAATGCTGATAATCGGCATATTTGCCGGATTTGAAAAAGCGGCGCCGTATCTTTGGGCGAGCCTTGTCCTGTCTTGCATAAGCGGCATAGTTTCTCTTGAATTTGCAGCGGCATCCAGTTATTACAGGACGATAAGCACAGCGGATTTTGATATATCCTTTACAAGCTTTGAGGAGCTGCTTTATTATATACGTATTATATACGTCCGTCGCTTATCAAAAATAAATACCATGAAATAAATGCCTTCTGTCCCGCCGACTATGAGGACGTAAAAATATTTTACCGAAAAAAGAGCCGGTCAAAATCCTACTTTTTCGCCTTAGTAAAAGTAAGCGAGCTGGCTGAAAACGACGATATCGACTGGATTTCCGGCGCCGTTAAGCGCGCCGCACTGAAAGCGCTCAAGGGGGTTGACGACGACGTTTTTCCGCTTTGGTCGATATATGTCGTATGCGTAGAGCGTCTTACCCCGTCGCTGGAGCGTATGATAAACGGCAGCATACCGCAGCGCCGCGAAAACGTCAATCTGCCCTGCGGTATATCTTTTGAGGACAAAAAGCTGTATTCCCCGCCTCTAAAGCGCACCTACGCGGCTATAAATAATCGCGAAGCCGAAAGGTCTAGCTTCGGCTATTCAGACTATGAACGGCACATGGCATACGGCGCGCAGGATATGATAGTAGGGAGCTATAAAAGGATGCGTAAGGAGCTGTGCCGCATAATGAGCTTTGATGCTGAAGAGCGCGGTAAAAATGGCGATGCTGCGGCCGAATCCGAATAAATTATCCGTTCTAAGTGTAAATATATTATAATATTGCCGTCTGTTTTTAATATCAGACGGCAATTTCTATTTTTTTATTGAAAAAGGGCATGAAATGTACTATTATTATATAGTGCTTATGATAAAGTGGGAAAAGTGTTTTTCCTGCTTATATTTTCTTTTGTCAAAATATACCGGCCTGACGGCAGAATGGGGATTTTTACATATGAACGACGTTTATCAGAGCCCGCTTTGCACCCGCTACTCAAGCAGGGAGATGAAGCAGGTATTTTCCAACGACAAAAAGTTTACTACATGGCGCAGTCTGTGGATAGCTCTTGCCGAAGCAGAAAAGGAGCTTGGGCTTAATATCACCGACAAGCAGATTGAGCAGCTTAAGGCTCACCGCAACGACATAAATTATGAAGACGCCGAGCGCCGTGAAAAGGAAGTCCGGCACGATGTTATGTCGCACGTATATGCCTATGGACTGCAGTGCCCCGATGCAAAGGGTATAATACATCTCGGCGCCACCTCCTGCTATGTCGGCGACAATGCAGACATAATCATTATGACAGAGGCGCTTAAGATTATAAGGAACAAGCTTATAACTCTGGCAAAGCACATAAGTAAGTTCGCACTGGAATATAAGGATTTGCCGACGCTTGCCTTTACCCATTTCCAGCCGGCACAGCCGACAACGGTCGGCAAGCGCGCATCGCTGTGGCTGTGGGATATTATGCAGGACCTTGATGAGGTCGACCACAGGATAGACAGTATGATGCTGCTTGGCTCAAAGGGCACTACCGGCACACAGGCCAGCTTTTTAGAGCTGTTTGAGGGCGACACTGAAAAGGTTAAACTGCTTGACAAAAAGATTGCAGAAAAAATGGGCTTTAAGGCTGTATGTCCTGTATCCGGACAGACCTATTCAAGAAAAGTCGACAGCCTTGTGCTTAACGTACTAAGCTCCATAGCGCAGAGCGCTTCTAAGTTCTCAAACGATATAAGGCTGCTTCAGCATCTTAAGGAAATTGAAGAGCCGTTTGAAAAGCATCAGATAGGTTCGTCAGCAATGGCGTATAAGCGCAACCCCATGCGCTGCGAGCGCATAGCTTCACTCGCCCGCTATGTCATGGTAGATGCGCTTAATCCGGCTATTACGGCGTCTGCGCAGTGGTTTGAGCGTACGCTTGACGATTCCGCCAACAAGCGCATAAGCGTGCCGGAAGCTTTCCTTGCAACCGACGGTGTGCTTAATCTATATATAAACGTCATGGATGGGCTTGTAGTTTATCCGAAAGTTATTGAACAGCGCCTGCGCAGCGAGCTGCCGTTTATGGCGACGGAGAACATCATGATGCGGGCTGTCAAAAACGGCGGCGACCGGCAGGAGCTGCATGAAAGGATCCGCCAGCACTCGATGGCGGCGGCAAGGGTAGTAAAAGAGCGGGGCGGCAAAAACGATTTGCTCGACCGCATAGCCGCCGACAGCGCATTTAATATCACACTTGAGGAATTGGAAGAGGTTATGGAGCCTAAAAACTTTGTGGGCATGGCTCCAAAACAGACAGAGGATTTTGTAAACGGCTATGTAAGCGAAAGGCTTGCCAAGTACTCCGACAGCGAGGACTACGAAATAAGCATAAATGTGTAAGTCGGGCAATTAAAATGTTGACGTGAATTATCGGCATATAAGTTTGCGTTTTCAAATTTTGTGCGGGCGCGTCAGCCGGCGGTTTCATGCTTTTTATTTCCTAAGCCGTATAAATTATAAATGGGGTCAGGTTATTCTTAAGCCGGCCATACGTCCAACCGATGTATGATTTTGCCGCACATATATACAGCTGCGGCCGCACGTTAAATTTGGCTTGGCGTTTATGCATGATAAGGCTGCACAGCAGGATTTTCTATTTTTGAGTACGCCGGCCGGATTTTGCACCGCACTGCAGTATATAATAAGGCTTGTCCCACTTTTTTAAAATCATATGCGTTTAGGCGGCTGATATATGTCGATACATTTTTTAAAGCAGACACCAGAATTTATCCGCCGCTTGGGCGGACATAAACAGCAATCACAGCCCTAACAGATAAAACGGGCAGTTAATAAATCCGGCTGATGCCGGGGTAAGGAGCGATTATATGGTAAAAGCTATAGTCGGCGCCAACTGGGGCGACGAGGGCAAGGGCAAGATAACCGATATGCTTGCCGCAGACAGCGATATAGTAATCCGCTTTCAGGGCGGCGCTAATGCAGGCCACACCATAAAAAATGAATACGGCAAGTTTTCACTGCACCTGCTGCCGTCGGGAATTTTCCACAGCCATGTTACCAACATAATAGGCAACGGCGTGGCACTTAATATTGAGCAGTTTATAAAAGAAGTAAGCGCCCTTCAGGAGAAAGGCATAAAGCTTCCGCGGCTTATGATATCCAACCGTGCGCAGGTGCTTATGCCTTACCACGTACTTTTTGACAAATACGAAGAAGAGCGTCTTGGAAGCAAGAGCTTTGGCTCCACAAAGTCCGGCATAGCCCCGTTTTATTCCGATAAATATGCAAAAATCGGCATACAGGTGTCGGAGCTTTTTGACGAAGATTTGCTTTACAGCAAGCTTAAGGGCGTGCTTGAGGTTAAAAACATCCTGCTTAGGGATTTGTATAAAAAGCCGGAGATAGACGTTGACGAGCTCTTTAAGCAGCTTATCGGCTGGCGCGACGCTATTAAGGACTACGTCGCCGATACTCATGCGTTTTTAACACAGGCGGTAAAGGAAGATAAAAATATACTGCTGGAGGGGCAGCTCGGCGCGCTGCGCGACACCGACCACGGCATATATCCGATGGTAACGTCTTCCTCTACTCTTGCGGGCTACGGCGCAGTCGGCGCGGGCATACCGCCCTATGCAATAAAGGACATAATAACCGTTGTAAAGGCCTATTCGAGCTGTGTCGGCGCCGGCGTATTCGTAAGTGAAATTTTTGGCGACGAGGCAAATACGCTGAGAGAAAACGGCGCTGACGGCGGCGAGTACGGCGCGACGACGGGCCGGCCGAGGCGCGTCGGCTGGTTTGACGCCGTCGCCACAAGGTACGGCGTGGAATGTCAGGGTGCAACTCAGGTAGCTTTAACCATACTCGACGCGCTGAGCTATCTTGACGAAATTCCGGTATGCGTAGGCTATGAGATAGACGGCAAGGTCGTAAAGGATTTCCCTGTTACCTGCATGGCTGAAAAGGCAAAGCCGGTGCTTGAGTATATGCCTGGCTTTAAGTGTGACATAAAGGGTATACGCAAATATTCCGATTTGCCCAAGGCGGCGCGCAATTACATCGAATTTATCGAGGCGCAGATAGGCTGCCCCATAACAATGGTATCCAACGGCCCCGCCCGCGAGGATATTATTTACAGATAATAAATTAATCGGGTTTAATTTCAATCGGTTAAAATTCACATAGGGTCAAGCCGATAATATAGCATAACAGTCGGGCAAGACGGCATAAACGGTTTGATTTTAAGCGATTATATCTAACTGGATATATTATAAAGGGAGTTTATTATGGAAAAAATACTTGTTCTTGATTTTGGCGGCCAGTACAATCAGCTTATCGCCAGACGGGTTAGGGAGTGCAATGTTTATTCTGAGGTGCTCTCCTATAAGACTGACATAGCTAAGATAAAGCAGGGCGGCTACAGCGGCATTATACTTACCGGCGGTCCGGCATCGGTGTTTGACGACGATGCTCCGCGATATGGCCGTGAGCTGTTTGAGATAGGCCTTCCGGTGCTCGGCATTTGCTACGGCGCGCACCTTATGGCGTATGTGCTGGGCGGCACGGTGTCGAAAGCCGCTATAGGCGAATACGGCAACGTGCAGCTTCAAACTGACGACGAAAGCAGTCTTTTATACAAAAACATCCCCTCATCAACTCCCTGCTGGATGAGCCACGCCAATTCTATTGTAGAGGCTCCTGCTGGATTTAAGGTCACGTCTCATACCTCCGACTGCAAGATAGCATCTATGGAAAATACTGCAGATAAGCTTTATGCTGTACAGTATCACCCCGAGGTTATGCACACGCCGCTCGGCACAGAAATACTGCGGAATTTTATATATAATGTCTGCGGCTGCAAAGGCGACTGGGTAATAGCTTCGTTTGTGGACGAAAAAATTGAGGAGTTAAAGCAGAAAGTAGCCGGCAAAAAAGTTTTATGCGCGCTCTCCGGCGGCGTCGATTCGTCGGTTGCCGCGCTGCTTATGCACAAAGCCGCGGGTGATAATCTCACCTGCATATTCGTTGACCACGGCCTGCTGAGAAAGAACGAGGCGGAAGAGGTAAAATCCGCCTTTGCCGGAAAGTTTGGTATAAATCTTGTCGCTGTCGATGCAAGCGAGCGCTTTTTCAGCAAGCTGGCCGGTGTTACCGACCCAGAACAAAAGCGCAAAATCATAGGCGAGGAGTTTATACGCGTATTTGAGGAAGAAGCCAAAAAAATCGGCACGGTTGACTTTTTAGTACAGGGCACAATTTATCCGGATGTTATTGAAAGCGGTTTAGGCGATGCGGCGCTTATAAAGAGTCATCATAATGTAGGCGGGCTGCCGGAGCATGTTGATTTTAAAGAGATAATAGAGCCGCTGCGCGATTTG
>USGR01000073.1 GCA_900554165.1 uncultured Oscillospiraceae bacterium
CAGGCGGGCATGATGTACCGCCCCGTGCGCGAGCGCTCGGCCGACAACGTGGTGGAATCGGTGGTGCAAGGCCTGGCCGAGACGGGCTACGACGAGGTCAGCCTCACGTCGCTGTCGTCCACCGACCACTCGCAGATCGCCTCTATCCTCACGCGCATCAACCGCGCCTGCGACGGGAAGGGCGTGCGCATCTCGGTGCCTTCGCAGCGCCTCGACTCGTTCGGCGTGGATATGGCCGAGCTGGTGGCCGGCCAGAAGAAGGGCGGCCTCACGTTCGCGCCCGAGGCGGGCACGCAGCGCCTGCGCGATATAAACAATAAGAATATCACGGAAGAGGATATAATGAGCTCGTGCAAGCGCGTGTTTGAGAAAGGATATACATCGGTTAAGCTGTACTTTATGCTTGGTCTGCCCTTTGAGACGGACGATGACATAATAGGCATTGCCGACCTTGCGCAGAAAATTGTAGATTTATATTACTCGCTTCCTACGCGTCAGAAGGGCAAGGCTATAAGCGTATCTATAGGATTATCAACCTTTACGCCAAAGCCGCATACGCCCTTTCAGTGGCATGCTCAGGACGCGGGGGCAGAGATACAGCGCAAGCAAAGAATTTTGCTTGCGCATATACGCACTAAGAAGATATCTGTAAGCTGGAACGACAGCGATATGAGCCTTATGGAGAGCGCAATTTCAAGAGGCGACAGGCGCATAGGCAAAGTTATATATGACGCCTATAAATCCGGCTGCAATTTTGACAGTTGGGACGACTTCTTTAATATCGGCAAATGGAGGTCGGCTTTTGAGGCAAACGAACTTGCTCCGGAATTTTATGCAAACAGAGAGCGCTCGTTTGACGAGGCTTTGCCATGGGATATTATGGACTATGGTGTAAGCAAAAAGTTTTTAATTGAAGAGATGAAGAAAGCAGAGCAGGGGGTTACTACACAAAATTGCCGGGAAAACTGCTCGCATTGTGGCGCCACATGCTTTAAAAGCGGAATATGTATAGAAAGGCGCGACAATTAATTGTCGTGTAGGGCAAGCTTGGAGCAGGCGTGCATAAATTAACGGTGGTAACCGCCATTTGCATTTGAAGATTTTCGCAATATTATGCGGCATCCTGACGGAATTATTTGAGGCTGCATAAACTGCCGGGCCATAAAGCAGCGAAAATGGGTTATGTGATGTTAGGCTAAAAACATTATTGCTAAAGCGCTGCGGTGCTTTATCATGTCGGATTATTCGGTGCGTTAAGTCATGCACTTCGAGCTTAGCTTTTGCTGCAGGCAAGCGCAGAATTTATATGGGAGGCAATATCATTTGAAAAATGTCAGAATATGGTTTAAAAAAACGGGCAGTGCAAAATACATATCGCATTTGGACTTGGTACGGCTGTTTACACGCTGCATAAGGCGCAGCAGGGTGCCGGCATGGTATACAGAAGGGTTTAATCCGCATCTTCATATGGTGTTTGCACAGCCGCTGCCGATAGGAATTGAAGCACTGCATGAGGCAATGGACATTAAAATAGAAGATGATTTATACTCCAATAACAGAATAGCCGAAAATTTAAGCGCCGTTATGCCGGAGAATATAGCTGTGACGGATGTAAGCGACCCCGTAGACAGCTTTGCGGATATATCAGGCGCTGAGTACAATATACGCCTTGGCTTTACAGAAAAAATTTTGCCAAAAGATTTGTCGAAATTTTTCAATGGGAATATAACGGTCGAAAAGGCAGCTAAAAAGAAAAAGGGTCGACGGGGAATACAAGCTCCGGAAATCAAAGAGCTTGAGGTTTACTGCCGGCTGGTTTCATTTTCCGCCGATGAATCATCTGCCGATATGACTGTTATACTTCCGGCGGGCAGCCGTCTTAATATAAATCCTCCGCTTGTAATAAGCGCAGCCGAAAAGCGCTTTGGAAAATTGGATACTTTAAGCATAACAAGAAATTTGTGTTTAGTAGGAGAAAATGAGCTTAAATAGAAAAATACAATGATGCAATTTGTGGCGCACCTCTCATAAGGAAGGTGCGCCACAATAGATTTATATTTTGCTTCTTTTCGGATTGTGGTGTTAAAATCCGATGTTCGTTATCCTCTGTGGATGCCGGTACCATGTTTCGTATTAGTTGTTTATAACTCCTTTGTACCAATTCGGAATGATTTTCGTCATATTATCATACCAACTTAGTGCATCTTTGGCTTGATTTACCATTATTTGAATTTGGCTCTGTCCAAAAGAAACTGCCCAAGGCATAGAGGATAGAGTATTACTGCTAATATAAAGTGCGAGAAGCTCCCAAAACTGAATAGTTTTTTTCTGGTCCTAATGTAATTTTCCAATATGATTGTTTTTTCTGCAAATAAAATTTTTCTGAATGATTACAAAAGCCAAAGGGAGACAACTTCTTTAGGAAATGTCTTCCTTTCGAGTCCTTGTATTTTTATACAAATATTAGAGGGAATTTTTAAACATTAAAAATCTTGTTGTAAATTTTGATGAGCTTGCATTTATAGCAGAGTATTATTGACAGCACCGCCCCGATACCGGCCTGAAGAATTTGATACGGAAGCTTTAGCATGGCATACTCCGGCGTGCTGTAAATAAAGGCCCTGCCTAATGAGTACCCCACAACCATAATTATTGCGCCAAGCGATACTCCGATAACAGAGGCGGCCATCCTGTGATTTTTAAGCAGATGCCGCGTGCACAGAGAAATAACAACGGCCTGAAGCCCGTGCGTGATGAGGGAGACAAACATCGGCAGAGGGTAGAAAAATAGGTCCCCTAAAAAAGAGCCTACGCCTCCGACTACAAAGGCCGAAAGCGGGTCGAGCAGAATTGCAGCGGTGCAAATTACTATATCGTTTAAATAAAAATGTCCGCTGGGCACGGGTATTCCAAAAGAGCTCATGGCGATGTTCAGCGCCATAAATATTGCCGTTGCCGTTATAAGCTTTGCAGAAAATATTGCGATATTTTTTTTACTCTTTATCATATCAATCACCTTTACAAGTTAGTGCACAAATTATATAATATTATCTGATAATATAAAATAACCAAAAGGAGATTTTTTTACATAATCAGATGCTGACTTATAATTTAAATAACAGGAAAGATAAACCGATATATGAATATATTTACGAAAGAATAAAGGAAGATATAAGGAATAATATAATTGGTGCCGGAGAAAGGCTGCCGTCTAAAAGAGCGATGGCAGAGCATTTGGGGGTCAGCGTGCTGACCATAGCTTCAAGCTATCAAATGCTTATTGACGAGGGGTATGTATATTCCCACGAGCGCAGCGGGTATTTTGTATGTGCGCCGGAAGAAATGGCGTCCGTATCGTTGGGCTTGCCGAACATATCAAAGCGCCAAGGAGCAGAATCCGCTGCGGGACCTGCTGTACAAATCGGAGCAGATGAAAAGGCAGAGCCGGAGAAAAATGCAGCCAACATACTGACAAATGGGCCGCAAGGCAACATCGGATTTCAATTTGCGGAATATTCAAAGATTATGCGCAGAGTAATATCTAAATACGGCAGTGAGCTTCTGATAAAATCACCGCCGCTTGGCTGCGAAATCTTGCGAAAAGCCATTTCAGATTATCTTTTAAGATACAGGGGCATGAGTGTTCCGTACAGCAGGATAATAATAGGCTCGGGCTCGGAGTATTTTTACGGCATGACGGTGCTTCTGCTGGGCAGGGACAAGATATATGGGCTGGAAAATCCGTCATATGAAAAAATACGCGCAGTTTATGAGGCCAACGGCGCACGCTGCGATATGCTCGATATGGACTTAAACGGCATACTTACATCAGAGCTTA
This sequence comes from uncultured Oscillospiraceae bacterium, assembly GCA_900554165.1. The sequence goes on from USGR01000073.1 coordinate 3,839, forward strand.
TGAGGACAAAGGCCAACGTGCTTCATGTTACTCCTTTCAACAGCTACCCTACGGGAGCTACGGCAAACGCGTCAAAGCGGTATGAATATCTTGCATGGGCGCGCCGGGTGGGCTCGGTTATTGTTGAGGATGATATAGATTCAGAATTTGCAGTAGGCATAAAGCCGGTTGAAACGATTTACTCAATGGATAACGACGGCTTGGTCATATATCTTAATACCTTTTCAAAAAGCATAGCGCCGTCTATGCGAATGGGGTATATGATTTTGCCGGAGAGTCTGGAGCGCCTTTACATAGAAAAGCTCGGCTTTTACTCCTGCACGGTGCCTGTGTACGACCAGTATGTTTTAGCTGAATTTATTTCCGGCGGATATTTTGAGCGTCATTTAAACCGCACGCGCAGACGTCTGCGTCAGAAAATGAAAGAGGAAAATGTCGGGTAACTTTTGCATTGATAAAATAAATATTATGGCGAGAAAGTCTTAAAGATGATAACGGCAGTATATCTGAGATGTAAACCAACGGTAGAGTAAGGCGTCGGCTAAAAATCGGTTGCTGTTTTGGCGCTTTTCCTTTAAAATTTGAATATCAAGAAATGCGAAAGGATAAGGGCTATGGACAACGAAAAAATGACGAAGATAGGAGAGCTTATAAGCGAGCTGAGAAAATCCAAAGGCATGACTCAAAAAGACTTGGCAGAGCAGCTTGGAGTAACCGACAAGGCGGTATCAAAATGGGAGCGTGGACAAAGCTACCCGGATATATCGCTGATAATACCCCTGTCCGATTTGCTTGGAGTAACGGCAAACGAACTGCTTAGCGGCAAAGCAGATATTGCAGAAAATGAAAATATAGATAACGGCGAGCAAAGCGAAAATAACGAGGCGGAGAATGTAAAATCTGAAATCGCCGACGATAAAGCCGCCTTATCGGCAAGCGTTGACAAGGAAGATGAAAACAAAAGTCATATTAACAAGGAACAATCCGCTGAAAGTATGGAGAGCATAGAATTTTCGGCCAATAAAAATGTAGAGGCGGAAGATAATAGTGACAAAATTTCAGAAGAGTTAAGATTAAGAAAAAGCACAAACTGGGATGAGGTAAGAAATATAATTCTCATATCTTTTTTAGGCTCTGTGCTTATAGCCATTGTAGTATGCATGATTTGCGATTTGGCGATAAACGACAGACTTACATGGTCTCCGATAGTGATAATCTCATGTATTGCCGGATGGGTGCTTGCGATTCCAATAATAAAAGCACGGCGGAAAGTGGTTATGAAAGCGCTCATAGTGCTCACAATTATAACTATTCCGTATTTGTATTTGCTCTTCCGAACTACTTACATATGGAATATATTCGCTATGGGCGGACCTATTTATTTTGTGTCCATAATAGGCTTGTGGTGTATGTATGCGACATTTTTACTGCTTAAGGATAAAAAGATGTATGCGGCGGGTGCGTCTTTTCTTATAGCCGCTCCGGTGACAATATTGATAAATAATATTGCGGAGTATTTTACCGCACTTAACGGATGGACAAACGTAATAAATGATTTTAGAGAGGCATTGGTAGAAGTCAATCCAATGGATGATGTAGTGAATTTAATATTTATGCTAATTTTGGCGGCCGCATGCTTTTGTACGGGGTATTTTTTATATCACAGAGAGCGGGCGAAGTGACCAAACAAAATTAATATAATAAGTTAACTGCAGTCGGAAATCGCGAGGATTTTTGGCTGCTTTTTTATTGCCGCTTGAGCAAGAAAAATGAG
>USGR01000074.1 GCA_900554165.1 uncultured Oscillospiraceae bacterium
AAGCCGTCCTATACCATGCTTTGATGTAAAACTTGAGGTATAAGCCTTTTGAAAACCGAAGCGCATTTATATTTCTCCGCTGTAAAATCTCCCCGCTATTTCTGGCTTTAAAAGCTAAGGAGCACGCTTATTTCCATACTGCCTTGGCTGTCCTCTTATATTTTTGCGTTAGTCTGCCGTATTTTTTGATTTGTCCGGCATAGCCAAAAAAGCATCAATCAAACAGCATATTCGATTTGCGCGCCAACTGCCGCATTGCCGTCTCATCAGAAAAGACAAAATTGAGAAGCAGCACCGCTAAACCGCTTTTACGGTGTGCTTCTTTTTTACCAAAATGTGTTTTTCCAAATTTTTAAGCTAACGACTATTTTTTATAACTTCTTTGGCCAGTTCGCTGTACGCTTTCGCGCCCTTTGACGACTTATCATAATACAAAATAGGCTGGCCGAAGCTCGGCGCCTCAGAAAGTCTGACGGCGCGCGGTATAAATGTCTTAAACACCTTTTTAGGGAAGAACCGCTTAACCTCATTTACCACCTGCTGCGTAAGATTAAGCCGCCCGTCGAACATAGTGAGCAGCACGCCTTCTATGTCAAGCGCCGGATTATAAAGCCGCTTTACGCTGCGTACCGTCGCCATAAGCTGCGACAGCCCCTCCAGCGCGTAATATTCACACTGTATCGGCACCAGCAACGTGTCCGATGCGGCAAGCGCATTCAGCGTTATAAGCCCCAATGACGGCGGACAATCTATAAAAATAAAATCATATTTTGCCTTTATATTCGCTGTCGCTGTTTTTACCCGAGATTCGCGGTGTTCAAGTCCTATAAGTTCTATTTCTGCACCGGCGAGCGACATATTTGCTGGGAGAACATCAACATTTTTAAAGGCCGAGCTTACTATGCATTCCTCAGCACTTGCCGTCCCTATAAGCATCTCGTAGGATGACGCCGTTATTCCCTTTTTATTTATTCCATACCCGCTGGTAGTATTTCCCTGCGGATCAAGGTCAATTAAAAGCACTTTCTTGCCTTTAGCGCCTATTGCCGCTGACAAATTTACCGCCGTCGTAGTCTTTCCTACGCCGCCTTTCTGATTAGCGACAGCTATTATTTTTCCCAAGGCTCAGCCTCCCAATTACAGTCGTGGAATTTATTATACAAAAATGAATATATCAAAACAGCTAATTCAGAGCAATATAAACACGCCTAACTGCTAATAAATCAGCCGCCTATGTATAATTTAGGCCTTTTCAGCAGTTTCCCGAAAACTTTATTTTAAATAAGCACGGCGGTTTAATTTGCTCATTTTTAAATGCACATATACATATTTAGGCCATAATAGTTTATCATATTTTGCCATTAATGTAAAGGGTGGCCCCACTTGCATAAAAGAAAAACTTATTTTTAAAAATTCAATTATCGCCGGGCAGTCCAAGGAAAATCACGAATGCATTTTATATAATCCCACGTGCGCAATCCTGATTAATGAAGCTTTTGTTGTCGCCGTAAAGCAGGTATTAAATCATTAGAAAAACATACTTTTTAATACCCTATATAAATGTTTCACGTGAAACATTTACCACTTTTAGACCGCCACGCTCTGTTTTTTAATAGGCTTAGGCGATATTCCTGAAAGCATGGGCATCCATGAATTGCCGCCGGCATTTAAGCTATGACTATTGCCTTTAAGCCTGCAAAAAGATTTTATCCGGCTAAGTCAGTGTAATAATTGCCTAAGCGGTCAGCATCTGTATTATACGCCCACAAATCTTCTCATCGACTGTGCTGTAAATATTTACCTCGGATTGCAAAGCGGCTGATTTTTCCATAGTATGTCGTCCCGGTGCGGCATCCGATATCGCCTATACGCTTTTGTGTAGCTCTGCCGGCATAAAAGCCCTAATCCTTTCGCCGCGTTAGGCACAATAAAAAAGGACTCATAAGGAGCCCTTTTTGCATAATATTTCAAACCGGCAAAGGAGCATTTTCTCCGCACCGTCCGACAAAACGGCTGTAACGGCATAACCTTTGCGGCGGAGGTGTTTTAACATCCGCATAAAAGGTTCATGCAAGCAGCATCAACCGATTTTATGACTAATTTTCGGTATTATAACACGATATTCAATATATTCATCAGTTTCGCTTTTTGCCGTGCGGGCGTTAAGCCCCGATTGATTCATTGTATCTACCGCCTTGCTTATTGTGTTGATAAACAGCCTTAAATCCCGCACTATCGGCGTACGCCTTGCACCCGGCGATTTCGGCTCCGGCTTAGGGCTGAGTATTTCATCAATAAGCTTGTCGGTGTCGGAAACATTTAATCCCTTATTAATTATAATTTCCAGTGCATTATCTCTCTGCACATCATCTAATATGCGCAGAAGCGCGCGGGCATGCCTCTCGGTAAGCCCTGCGTCAATTATTCTGCGGCGCTGCGTCGGAGTAAGTCTTAGCAGCCTCAGCTTATTCGCAATAGTCGACTGCGCCTTGCCCAAACGCTCGGCCACCTCCTGCTGGGTTATGCCCCAGCTGTTTATGAGGCGGGCTATGCCATCGGCCTCTTCAAAGCAGTTTAAATCACTGCGCTGCAGGTTTTCCATGAGCGACAATACCGCCGAGCGTTTGTCGTCCACCTCCGTCACAATGCAGGGAACCGCCTTAAGTCCTGCTATTGCCGCAGCGCGGCAGCGCCTTTCTCCGGCAATTATCTCATATTTGCCCTCTTCTGCCTGACGCACGGTAACAGGCTGGAGTATTCCATTCCTTTTTATACTCTCAGCAAGCCCCCTAAGCTCCTCACTGTCAAATACCCTTCTGGGCTGATTCGGGTTCGGTACTATCATATTGAGCGGCACGGTAATAAGCCGCCGACCTCCGGACCTCGACATCATAAACATATATGTAGCCTCCTCTGCTTTGCACTGCTTTAATTTACATAATATTATAACAGCGTGAAGCTTCATTTCCTGACATTTTCAGTCGGAGACTTTTTAATAATTTTCTGCCGCCTTTTAGACGTTAGAGCGGATTTTTTGCTATCCGTGCCGACGCACGTGGATATATTGTCGGGGTTTGCGATATTTTTTTCACTAAGATAATCGCTCTTTTGCCGCCGTCGCTTATTGAATACTCAATTACATCAGATATTTTTGCACCCAGCTTTTTTGCCGCTGTTTTTGCCATATCTATCTCCTCGGCCGCGGCCGGTCCCTTAAGTGCGGCAAAAATCCCTCCCTGCTTCAAAAACGGCACGGCATATTCTATTAATACCGGAAGCTTTGCCACCGCCCTTGCCGTTGCAAAATTAAACCTGCCTCTGTAATTCTCATCATGCGCGGCCGTCTCGGCCCGCCCCCAGAGGCAATTGCAGTCCGCGTTAAGCAGTTTAGACATATGCTGCAAAAAATCTACGCGCTTTCGCGTAGAATCAAGTAGCGTAACATCCGCCATACATCCTCCGGCTTTCAGTGCAAGCCCGGGAAACCCTGCGCCGGAGCCTATGTCTATAAGCGAAGCACCCTTATTGAGATCCAGCACGTCGAGCAGTGCAAGGCTGTCCTCAAAGTGCTTTATATATACATCGTTTCTTTCGGTTATCGCTGTGAGGTTAATTTTTTCGTTCCAGCTCACAAGCCCTTTATAATAAAGCTCAAAGGCCTCTGCATTGTCCGCAATCGCCTGCTTTGCCGATTTAAGCTCTGTCTGCACGCTCTGCTTCACCATCCCTCTTCTGAAGATAAATAAGCAGCACCGATATATCGGCCGTGCTGACACCGGATATTCTCGACGCCTGCCCCAAATTTTTAGGCCGGTGCTTTGCCAGCTTTTCCTTTGCCTCAAGCCTTATGCCGGTTATGCTTTCATAATCTATATCATCCGGCAGCATGCGGCTCTCCAGCCGCTTAAGCTCGGCCACTCTTGCCAGCTGCTTTTCTATATATCCCTCATACTTTATTTCCGTCTCCACCGCGTGCCGTATGTCCGGCGGAAGTTTTGGCCGTCCGGCGTCTACTTTGTCGAGGTCGCTGTATGAAACCTGCGGCCGCCGCAGCAGCTCGGTTATTTTAACGCCGCTGCTTACCGGCGATGTTTCACGTGAAACAAGTATCTCGTTAAGAGCATCCGACGGGGGGAGGGTAGTGCTTTTTAACCGCGATATCTCCGCCCTTTTAAGCTCCTGCCTATTAAGAAAGGCCGCCCACCTTTTGTCGGGTATTAAGCCTATCTCGCGGCCTATAGGAGTAAGCCGCTCCTCGGCGTTGTCCTGCCGCAGCAGCAGCCGGTATTCTGACCGAGACGTCATCATTCTGTATGGGTCGGAGCAGCCCTTTGTCACAAGGTCGTCTATAAGCGTACCGATATAAGACGTCTGCCGTCCAAGGACAAGCTGCTCACGCCCCTTTACCGACAGCGCCGCGTTAATTCCGGCGACAATGCCCTGCGCCGCCGCCTCCTCATACCCGGACGAGCCGTTAAACTGCCCTGCACCGTAAAGGCCCGGCCAGTCCTTAAACTCAAGCGTCGCGTTCATGGCCAGCGGGTCGACGCAGTCATACTCAATAGCATACGCTGGGCGCATAATCTCCACATGCTCCAGCCCCTTAATAGTGCGGTAAAAGTCGCGCTGCACGTCCTCCGGCATGGAAGATGACGCACCTTGCAAATACATCTCCTGCGTGTTAAAGCCGCACGGCTCAATAAAAATCTGATGCCGTTCCTTGTCGGCAAAACGGACCATCTTGTCATCAAGGCTTGGGCAATATCTCGGACCCTTTCCCTCAATTTTGCCGGAGTACATGGCCGACCTATGCAAATTCTGCATTATTACCTCTTTTGTCCGCTCATTTGTCCACGTCACATGGCACACCACTTTATTTATAAGCGGCTCTGCAGTATCCTTTGAAAACGGCTCCGGCGGCTCGTCGCCGTACTGCTTTTCCAGCACGGAATAATCTATGCTGCGGCTGTGCACCCTGGCGGGAGTACCGGTTTTAAACCGGCGCAGCGGCAGACCCAGCTTAATCAGCGACGCCGACAGCTCCTTTGCGGCAAACATAAAGTCCGGTCCGCTCTCAAAGCTGGCGCTGCCGACAAATATTTTTCCGCTGAGATATGTGCCGGTGGATATTATGACCTTTTTGGCCGCATATTTTGCGCCGAGATGCGTAGTTACCTCCCAGCCGCCGCCTGTCTTGTCCAGCGACACTATCTGCGCCTGCTTCAGCTCATCCTCCACCGCAGCCTGGACTCCTCTGGTGGTAGGATAATAATCATACATGACCGCGGCTTCCTGTGCCCACTGCAGGGGAAGTGACATGGGAGAAGGTGTTTCCGAATGAAATTCGCGTACGCTGATTGCGCCGGATCGGATGTCATGAAGAATCTCCTTCACTCCCTCCGGATCCCAGATCTGTGTCAGGCATTCCCGCATTGTCTCCCGGATCAACGGATGAGCCTTCTCCAGGGACACTCCTCCGGAAGTATCCTTTACCAGCGTATCCAGCATTTCCGCACTGCGGAGACGCTGCATCCACAGAGGAAGCCTGCCGCTTTTTTTGACCCCCATCATCAAAGCCCTGCCGCTGTTATAACG
>USGR01000075.1 GCA_900554165.1 uncultured Oscillospiraceae bacterium
CGTCAGATGTGTATTAAGAGACAGGTCGGCCTTCCCCTCGGCGATGATGCGGTCGGCCAGGGCGGGGTCGTTGATGGCGCCCACGGTGGTCACAGGGATTTTAATGCCCGCCTTCTTCATGGCCTCGGCGGCGTAGAGGTTGCAGTTGTGGGGCATGAACCGCCCCGGATGCATGACGCCCCGGGCCACGGCGTTGCGGCGGGAGCCGACGGAGCAGTGGATGATATAGAAGAACTCAGTGCCGCTAAGCTGCCGTACGCTACCTTTAAAGATGGTACTATTGGCAGAGTAGACATTTGGAAAGATATTAGCACATCTGCTAATCTAATTATTTAAAGCGTATTTGCTTAATTTTAAGAGACGTGAAACGTTAAAATAGGCTTTATAATTCCACGTGCTTTTTAAAGCTAACCCATAACAAGCCTTGTGAATCAAGCCTTTTTATGTCTTGGTGTTTTGCCGCTTTTTTATTTATAAATATATGTTTCACGTCCGACACCATCAGGATGTCATAAAACAATATAAGAGGACCCGCGTAAATCCTTGATTTACGCGGGTTTGTGTTGTCTATTGGCAATAAGAAGATATTGAGCCATTTCATTGTGTGTATGTGAGCCTGCATGTAAAAATACGATGGTTCGAAACAAACAGGACAAGATTCCTTGGATGTTTAATTTTGAACGTTCCTTATTTCGAGTCAAATTGAAAAAAGGAAAAGACGCTTTTTAAAGCCGCTTCAATACCGGTTTATAACAAAAACACCATTGGCGTCAAACCCTTGCGGGTCGGTATTCCAATGGCGTTTTCATTAAGCTGTCAGTTAGCATATATGACATAAACGCTCGTGAAAATTGCCGTTTCAGCTATCCAAAAGCAATTTTTTATGGACATAGCGGTTCTTTTATAATACATATCAGGAAATATAAAGAATAATTGGGCGGATTTCTCCGCCCAATTATTCCCAGGGGACTCTTATATATCTCAAAATATGTAAAATCTCTCTTACATATTTGAGTATCCTTCTAAGAATGCGTCTACTTCCTTAGCGCATTCTCTTCCCTCATGTATTGCCCAGACAACAAGCGACTGGCCGCGGTGTATATCGCCGGCAGCAAAAACTCCGGGCACGTTTGAGGAATATTTTCCGCTTTCCGTCTTTACGGTATTTCGGGGCGAAAGCTCTATTTTAAAAGCATCGGATATATATTTCCGGCATCCGGTAAATCCGGCGGCTATTATAAGCAGCTCGCAGGGCAGTGTATCCTCGCTGCCCTTTACCGGTGTGAGTCTATGATTTTCGTCAAACGCCATTTTAATCGTTTCTACGGCTGTTATATTGCCCTGCTTATCAGTTATAACTTTGTTAACCGTTGTGCTGTATAGACGCGGGTCGCTGCCGAACACGGCAATGGCCTCCTGCTGGCCATAATCGGTTTTGCATATCTTGGGATATTCCGGCCACGGATTGTCTGCGCTTCTTTCATCAGGGGCTTTAGGCATAAGCTCGAGCTGCACGACCGATGCGCATCCATGCCGTATAACGGTGCCGAGGCAGTCGTTGCCGGTGTCACCGCCGCCGACGATTATCACGTTTTTGTCCTTTGCGTTCACATACTCGCCATCCTTAAATTGCGAGTTTAAATAGCTGCGGGTATTCTGTGTGAGGAAATCCACGGCGAAGTATACTCCCTTGGCGCCATCCCTGCCCTCTGCCTGAACGTCGCGCGGCTGTTCCGCGCCGCAGCAGAGGACAACGGCGTCAAACTGCTGCATAAGCGTCTTCGGCAGCACGTCTTTACCGACATTGGTGTTCGTAATAAATCTTACGCCTTCGGCTTTCATGAGACTGACGCGGCGTTCGATGATGCTTTTATCAAGCTTCATGTTGGGTATGCCGTACATCAGCAGGCCGCCTATGCGGTCGTTTTTTTCATATACAGTGACGTGATGTCCGCGCTTGTTGAGCATGTCGGCGCAGGCAAGTCCCGACGGACCGGCGCCTATAACCGCTACCTTTTTGCCGGTGCGCAGCTCGGGAGGACGCGGGCGCATATATCCCTTTTCATATCCCTCTTCAATTATCGCCAGCTCATTTTCCTTAACGGTAACGGGATTGTCGTTTATTCCGCACAGGCAGGCAACCTCGCACAGCGCCGGACATACTCTGCCGGTAAATTCCGGAAAATTGTTGGTTTTAAGCAGCCTTGAAAGGGCATGCCATGTATTGCCGTGATATACCTCGTCGTTGAACTCAGGTATAAGATTATGCAGCGGGCAGCCGGTGGCCATGCCGTGCAGCATCATGCCGGACTGGCAGAAAGGCACACCGCAGTTCATACAGCGCGCTCCCTGCTCTCGCCTCTCGCTTTCGGGCAAAGGCGTATGAAACTCTTCAAAATCCTTTATGCGCTCAAGGGGCTCTCTTTCCGGCATTGCTTCTCTTTTATATTCCAAAAAACCTGTTGGCTTCCCCATAATCTTACCTCCCCGTATTCTGATAAAACGCTTCAATCTGCGCTTCTTCTCTGCCCATGCCGGACTTTTCAAGCGCGGCTATGGCACCGGACATTTTTCGGTAGTCGTTTGGAATTATCTTCTTAAATTGAGGTATGTACTCCTCAAAATCGTTAAGTATTTCTTTGGCCTTTTGTGACGATGTGTTCTGATAGTGCTCGGTTATAAGACTTCTGAGTAGTTCTATGTCCTCATTGTCAGAAAGATTTTCAATTGAGACAAGCTCTTTATTTACCTTGCGGTATAAATCGTGACTGCTGTCGAGGACATATGCTGTACCGCCGCTCATGCCGGCGGCAAAATTTTTGCCCGTCGGACCGAGTATTACGGCTATACCTCCTGTCATATATTCGCAGCCATGGTCGCCGACGCCTTCAACAACGGCCGTCGCGCCGGAGTTGCGGACGCAGAAGCGCTCGCCGGCTATGCCGTTTATAAACGCCTTGCCGCTTGTCGCACCGTACAGCGCAACGTTGCCTATTATAATGTTGTCCTCAGCTTTAAATTTGCTCTTTTTAGGCGGATATACCACAAGCTTGCCGCCTGAAAGTCCCTTGCCGAAATAGTCGTTGCTGTCTCCGGCAAGCGATATTGTCACGCCTTTAGGCAAAAAGGCGCCAAACGACTGTCCGCCGCCGCCTGTGCATATTATGCGGAAGGTATCGTCGCCAAGCTCGCCGCCGAATCTGCGGGTGACTTCAGCGCCGAACAGCGTGCCTACCGTTCTGTCGGTGCTGGAGACAGTGAGCTTAACCTCGCCCGGCTCGCCGCTCATTAAATTTTGCTGAAGCTTTGGCAGTATAATCTTTTCATCCACCGTTTTTTCAAGCTGGAAGTCGTACTTGTCCTCGGACTTGTAGTGGCAGGTGCCGTTGTAAGGCTGAGCAAGTATTTTTGATAAATCAACCAGCTTTCCGCGAGGCGCGGCGGAATTTTCGCGCTTTTTAAGCAAATCTGAACGTCCCACCAGTTCGTTTACCGTGCGTATGCCGAGCTTTGCCATAATCTCGCGCAGCTCCTGAGCTATGAAATACATAAAGTTTATAACGTACTCCGGCTTGCCGGCAAAGCGCTTGCGCAGCTCCGGATTCTGTGTTGCAATGCCGAACGGGCAGGTGTCGAGATTGCATACTCTCATCATCATGCAGCCCATGGTCACCAGCGGCGCAGTGGCAAAGCCGAACTCCTCAGCGCCGAGCATGCAGGCAATGGCTACATCTCTGCCGCTCATCAGCTTGCCGTCGGTTTCAATGCGTACACGCGAGCGCAGTCCGTTTTGCATAAGCGTCTGATGCGTCTCAGCAAGCCCTAATTCCCACGGCATGCCGGCGTTGTGAATGGAGTTGCGCGGCGCGGCGCCGGTGCCGCCGTCATAGCCGGAGATGAGCACTACGCTGGCGCCCGCTTTTGCAACGCCGGAGGCTATAGTGCCGACTCCCGCCTCAGACACAAGCTTTACCGATATATCGGCGCTGCTGTTTGCATTTTTAAGGTCGTATATAAGCTGCGCCAAATCCTCAATAGAGTAAATATCATGGTGCGGCGGAGGTGATATAAGCGACACGCCGGGGGTGGAATATCTCGTCTTGGCAATCCACGGATACACCTTTTTTCCCGGAAGATGCCCGCCCTCGCCGGGCTTTGCGCCCTGCGCCATTTTTATCTGAATTTCCTTAGCGGAAACTAAATATTCGCTGGTAACGCCAAACCTGCCGGACGCCACCTGCTTAATAGCGCTGCAGTATTCGGGAGAAGACAGACGCTGCGGCAGCTCGCCGCCCTCGCCGGAGTTTGACTTTCCGCCTATTTTGTTCATGGCCTCCGCCATGCACTTGTGCGCTTCCTCCGAAATTGAGCCGTAGGACATTGCGCCTGTCTTAAAGCGCTTTACTATGCTTTCGACCGGCTCCACCTCGTCTATCGATATTCCGCCGTTTTCATCAAATACAAAATCCATAAGTCCGCGCAGCGTATGAGGTTTAGTCTCATCGTCCACCATTGCTGTGTATTCCTTGAATTTTTTGTAATCTCCGGTGCGCGTTGCTCTTTGCAGTGCGACAATTATCTCCGGCGAATACAGATGGTCGTCCTTGTCCTTGCCGCTTCTTAAGTTATAGCTGCCGGAGGAATCAAGAGTGGTGTCGACGCCGAGTCCCAGCGGGTCAAAGGCGTGCGCGTGCCTTACATGTACATCCTGATCTATCTCCTCAAGTCCTATGCCCTCTACACGGCTGACGGTGTTGGTAAAATACTCGTCTATAACGGACTTTTTAATGCCTATCGCCTCAAAAATCTGCGCCGACTGATAAGACTGCAGCGTCGATATACCCATTTTTGACGCAATCTTAAGAACTCCGCTTATAATGGCTTTGTTATAATCTTCAATAGCCATATACAAATCCTTGTTGAGCATGTCGTTCTCGATAAGCTCCCCAATGGCCTCGTGCGCCAGATATGGATTTATTGCAATGGCACCGTATCCCAAAAGCGTTGCAAAATGGTGCACATCGCGCGGCTCGCCGCTTTCGAGTATTATAGACACTGCCGTCCGCTTTTTTGTCCTTATCAGATACTGCTCAATAGCTGACACCGCCAGCAGGGAGGGAATGGCGACATGGTTTTCATCCACTCCGCGGTCGGATAGAATGATTATGTCGGCGCCGTTTTTATACGCCTTGTCTACCTGCACGAACAGTCTGTCCAGCGCTTTTTTAACGGGCGTATTTTTATAATACAGCAGTGAAACCGTGTCAGATTTAAGCCCGTTTTGATTAAGGCTTTTAATCTTCATCAAATCCACGCTGGTGAGTATCGGATTATTGATTTGAAGCACGGCGCAGTTTTCCGGCTTTTCCTCCAGCAGATTACCGTTTGAGCCGGCATAAACAGTAGTGCTTGTTACGATTTTTTCGCGTATGGCGTCTATAGGCGGATTTGTGACCTGAGCAAAGCTCTGCTTAAAATAGTTAAAGAGCGGCTGGTGCTTGTCAGACAACACGGCGATAGGAATAACTATGCCCATTGACGCCGTTTTTTCAATGCCGTCGCGCGCCATGGG
>USGR01000076.1 GCA_900554165.1 uncultured Oscillospiraceae bacterium
TATCTCGCCATGAGTATGGAAAAGGATGTAAGCGGAATATCTTGCGGAGTATCTGCGTCCGCCTTATTAAAGACTTGGCTGTCGGTCACCACTGCCGCCGGCTTTATCTTAAGATTATCAATAGCTGGTTTTATTTCATCTTCTTTTACGGCTAACGCGCAGGCTCCGGCGTCGAGTATGTCCCTTATAACCTGCTGCTGCGGCAGAATAATTCTGCCCTTTGGCGCCGCTTCATCTATCGGTATTACTAAAATCACCGTGTCGCCTTTATGCAGCAAGTCGCCTATTATTTTTCTGTTCTGTCCCGCGCCGCGTATTGCGGCCGCTATTTTTTCTTTGAGGCTGTCTATATTTTCTCCTGTCGCGGCGCTCACGTTTATTCCATCTGTATACCTCTTTTTTGATATATCAGATTTATTATACACCGTCAGATATGGAATTTCATGCTGCTTAAAAAGGCCCTCAAGTTCCGCGTCGATGGCCGACTTCCCTTCGCTTCCGTCAACAACAAGCACGGCAAAATCACACCTGCTTAATGCCTGCACGGCCTTTTTAACGCGCATTTCACCCAGCTTCCCGCTGTCGTCATAGCCTGGAGTATCCACAACAACTACAGGGCCGGCGGGCAGCAGCTCCATAGCTTTATATACGGCGTCGGTGGTGGTGCCCTTTACCTCCGATACGATAGAAAGCTCCTGCCCCGTAACGGCATTGACAATACTGGATTTTCCCGCATTTCTGCGTCCGAAAAAGCCTATATGCGCACGCTCCGACGATGGAGTATCATTAAGTCCCATACATTTCTCCCTCTTTTTGTTTGTATATTTCAAGCTGCCGCTAAACCGGCGGTCCACATAACGCCTATATAAAATCCCGCCGCATACAATAAAGGATGCTGCTAAATTACTTTCCTGCATCACTGATATACGGCCCATATGGCGGTGACCTATCAAGCTGCGACACATCTTTAAAGCGTTATGTGTCTCTTGTTCGGCCCTGTGCTCTAAGCTAAATTTTTATAGATATTCTCCGCAAATATCAGCTATAAATTCGCAGCCTAAAATGAAGTAGTTTTACAAGGTCTGGCAGTTTTATAGTCCGCATAGCTGTAGTCAGTTCTGCAAATATATAAGCAGCAAACCGCTCTATACGCGCCGGCCGCAAACGACAATATTTTTACACACTAAGCGTCGCTTCATACATCGCAGATTTACGCTGTACAGCATTATGCAACCTAAAATCTGATTTTTGATATCAGCACACCACTTCGTTCAGCGCGATATTATCGCTTATGTTAAAATGCTAATTAATCTTCTCGCTGCTTTTATCTTACAGCGTCCATCGGAGATGCGTAAACATCTCTTGCATAGTGCCACGTTTAAGTTGTTTACCTTCAGGCTCCAGCAGATTTATCAAAATCTAAAATCTCGCGCGCCATGCTCGATTTTTTCAATATAGTCGCTGCAAACCGTCCTTGCCTTTTCGTTTGGTATATTTTTTAGTTCATCTGAAATAAGTCTCTCGCCAATTTCTCTCGTCTTATCCGAGGCATAGTCTATCAGATATTCCTTAAGCGTGATAAGAGCGTTGGGGTGACAGCAGTTTTGAATTTGTCCGGATTTACAAAGGCTCATAAACCTGTCGCCGGTGCGTCCCTCGCGGTAGCAAGCGGTGCAGAAAGACGGGATATACCCCATCTCCATCAGCCAGCGCACCACTTCGTCCAGCGTGCGGTTGTCGCTTACATCAAACTGTGCGGAATTCTCCTCTTCCGGCTCCGGCTCGCAGTATCCGCCGACGCTGGTTTTCGACGCTCCGCTTATCTGCGATACTCCCAGCCGTATTACCTTTTCCCTCACGGCTTTGCTTTCGCGCGTAGATATTATCATGCCGGTATATGGTACCGCCACCCTTATGCAGGCGCATATTTTTGCAAATATATCGTCCGATATGCCGTTGTCAAATTCATCAGGGTCAATGTCGTCCGCCCGCTTTACGCGCGGCACGCTTATGGTATGCGGGCCGACGCCGTGCACCGCCTCCAAGTGCTCGGCGTGCATAAGCAGTCCGGCAAATTCGTATCTGTAAAGCTCCAGTCCGAACAACACGCCCAGCCCTACGTCGTCTATGCCGCCCTCCATGGCTCTGTCCATCGCCTCGGTATGATAGGCATAATTGTGCTTTGGTCCCGTCGGGTGCAGACGCTCGTAGCTTTGCTTATGATATGTCTCCTGAAACAGTATATATGTACCTATACCGGCCTCCTTTAGCTTTCGGTAATTTTCCACCGTCGTGGCGGCTATATTGACATTAACGCGGCGAATGGCCCCGTTTTTATGCTTTATGCTGTATATTGTGTTTATGCACTCAAGTATATACTCTATCGGATTGTTTACCGGGTCCTCGCCCGCCTCAATGGCCAAGCGCTTGTGTCCCATGTCCTGAAGCGCCGTTACTTCCTTTACTATTTCCTCCTGCGTGAGCTTTTTGCGGGCAATGTGCTTATTCTTAAGATGATACGGGCAGTAGAGACATCCGTTTACGCAGTAGTTTGAGAGATAAAGTGGGGCGAACATGACAATCCTGTTGCCGTAAAAGTCTTTCTTTATCTGCTCGGCAAGCTTATAGATTTCATTAATCCTGCTTTCATCCTCGCAGGCCAGCAGCACCGACGCTTCCCTGTGCGTCAGTCCCTTGCGCAGCCTTGCCTTTGCTATTATGGAGTCGACAAAATCTAAATCGTCCTTTTTTTCATCGGCAAAGCTTAAAGTATCCATTATCTCGTCATGAGATATAAACTCCTCAGCCTTTAGTGATTTTGGGTTGTACAAAATACATCTTCCTTTCTTTCGGGTCAGCATGCTTTCCCGTCAGCAAATTTTTTATATTAACTCGGCAAAAGCCGGTATTTGTTAAAACAGTCGGCCGCTCTATTTGCTCTGACAGCTGATTTATAGCTGCTTTCGCTTATTCGCCCTGTATTCCGCTCCGATTGCTATAATGTTATATTCAAATGCAGTGTTTGTATAGCATTATACTCAAATATTTCCATCTTTCTGCGGCAAAAAAGCAGCGGCTTTCTCAGTTCCATTTTTATAAATATATTTCAGATAAATCCGGCTGTTTATATCTATGTAAAGGCAGTACCCAAGCGCGGCCTACAAAGATAAAGAAAGCCTATGGACGGCACAGCGCAAAAAACGTTAAATGCATTTTGCCCGTATCGCTTAGCGTGACGAATGTAAAATTTGCTGCGTTATGCTCTGCGGCCGGTAAAGGTACGATAACGGCTTAAATACAGCTATCCATCTATTAGTTGTTTCACGCTTGCTTTCATCACTGTCCTAAGCTAAATCTTTTCGCAGTATCTCCGCCAGCACAGCCGATGCGTTTACTAAGCAGATTTCAAATAGATTTAGCTCCCGTGCTGATTATTAAGCCGTGGGCTATCGCCGCGCGCCGTTACGGTGTAAAATCCGTATGGTTTAAGGCTGTCGTCAAGCTGAGCGCGGCACTCCGCCGCCTCTGCGCCGGAATATATTTTGTTGTCATATAAAGTGTAAAACGCACGGACGTTTTGAGGGGAAAGATTAGGCATTACAACATTTGCGCCGTGCAGTATCCCATTAATCCGTCCGTCTCTGTCGGCGGTGCCCAGCGCCGTCGTCGCCGGCAGCAGCGCCTCCGGCAGCAGCAGCCTTATAATCGAGAGCAAAAACACCGTTTTATCTGCACTGCCTTGCTGCATTTGCCCAAACGGAGTGTCTCTGTGCGGTATAAACGGACCTATTCCCACCATATCCGGCTGCAATCTCTTTATAAACCGCAAATCCTTTACAATATCTTCGTCCGTCTGATAAGGCGAGCCAACCATAAATCCGCATCCAATCTGATATCCTATCTGCTTAAGATTTTGCAGGCACTCCATGCGGTTTTCAAACGACATATCATCTGGGTGCAGCCGCTTATAATGGCCGGCATTGGCTGTTTCATGCCGCAGCAGATATCTGTCGGCGCCGGCGTCATAAAGTCTTTTATAGCTGTTAAAGCTGCGCTCCCCTACCGACAGCGTAACGGCACAGTCAGGGTAATTTTCCTTTATAGCCGATACTATATCACACAGCCTGTCGTCGGTAAAATATGCATCTTCACCGCCTTGGAGCACAAAGGTGCGAAATCCCGCCGAATATCCCGATGTACAGCAGGAAAGTATCTGCTCCTTGCTGAGGCGGTAGCGTACTGCCTTATTATTGCCGCGGCGTATTCCGCAGTAATAGCAGTTGTTTTTGCATATGTTTGTAAATTCAATAAGTCCCCGAATATACACCGCTTTGCCGAAAATTCTGTCAGTCTCATCTCGCGCAGCCGTCTTAAGCTGTAAATCTGATTTAACGCTTCGGTTTTTAAGCAGATAAAGCATATCCTCATCTTCAAGATTATGCTCTGCGGCAAGTCGGCTTATAAGTTTATCTTTATACATCATATTCTGCTGTCGGCATATACCGTCTTTGAAAACACTCCGTCCAGCCTGCCGATTTTGCCGGAAAGAGCCGACGTTTTCTCCTGCGGAGCATCGACGGCAACGCTTATTATATTAACGCCTCTTTTATGGTACGGCAGCCCCATGCGTCCTATTATATAGTCGCGATAATCATGCAGCAGAGTATTAAGGCTGTCCACTGAATCAGCGTTAGTTACTATAATGCTTATCAGTGCTATTCTTGTATCCATAATCCAACCTCCTAAAACATTTTTATCAGCATATGTAAATTCTTCCATCATCAGTCCGGTCGATAAAATCATATATAATGAAACTTTCTGCCACCGATACGCTAATCAATTACTATCAGTTCGGCTCTGGCAGATTTTTACGTGCGTTTCACAATTTTAAGGTGTTATTGCCGGCTTGCCTTATGCCGTTGATTTTTTCTTCTCCAAATTGCAGTTGAGTTTTTATATCAATTAAGCAGGCAAAATAAAAAAATCCGCGCCAAAAGGTGCGGATTAAAAACAACTAATTTTTTATATACCGCAGCTTTCGCCTCAAAAAAACATTTCAGCGTCAGGAGCATATTGAACTACGATATGATTTTACCACTATCTTCGTCATAATTCAACAATCATATTCTACCGTGTATTAATTCTGCAAATCTATCCCGTAAAAACATCGAAGATATCAAAACACCACCTTATCCAATATATCTCAAGCGCTATATATTAATAATGTTTATTCTCAATATCTTCTCAAAAATTTATTTACTAGCAAAATCTTTGCGACGTAGCAAAGAGATAAAAGAGCCCAAACGCAAATATGCGTCCAGGTTCAGTCTGGTGTCAAAGTGATAGAAAATATGCATATCCCTAACGCAGACATCAAACGAAAGCAACAAAAAAATCCCTGCACACGTAGCGTGCAGGGATTTCGGCTGGAGGCGCCACCCAGATTTGAACTGGGGAATAAAGGTTTTGCAGACCTCTGCCTTACCACTTG
>USGR01000077.1 GCA_900554165.1 uncultured Oscillospiraceae bacterium
TTTTAACATACTGTGTTAAGATAAACTGAATTTAGGCTAATTATATTTTTTGAAAAGCAGATAAGGAGGCAGCAAGTGCTTTATAATGAGTATTACAGCCAAGTCTGCAGTGTGTTAGAAGATGTAATAGGTACTCAAAGTAACGCAATAGAGTGCGCAGGAAAAGCAGCAGCAGAATGCATATCACGTGATGGAATTATATATGTTTTTGGCTGCGGGCATTCTCATATTGTGGGAGAGGATTTATTTTTTAGGGCAGGTGGACTTGCATCTGTCTGCGCGGTGCTTGATGCTGACCTTATGCTTCATGAAGGCGCTGAAAAAAGCAGCTGTATGGAGAGAATATCAGGTATCGCACGGCCTATATTCGATAAACACGGCATAACTGACAACGATGTTTTAATTATTGCGTCTACATCGGGAATAAATGCTGTGCCGGTAGAAATGGCGCAATACGCGCATGAAAAAGGCGTTTTGGTAATTGCGATAACGTCATCTGCTTACGATGATGACAAGCCGCACAATGAAAGCGGCAAGCATCTTTATGAATGTGCGGACATTGTAATTGACAACTGTGTCTGTCACGGCGACGCTGCGGTGCAAATATCTACTGAATTGCCGAAAGTCGGACCGATTTCGACTATATCAAGCTGCATGATAGCGCAGTCTATAATGATATGTGCCGAAGAAATTTTGGCAAAGCAGGGCATGAAGCCGCCGGTGTATATGAGCGGTAATATTGCGGGTGGACGCGAGCGCAATAGAGCGCTTATTGATAAGTACCGGCCGCGGATTAAAAATTTGTGATTTTTATATTTTAAGGGCATTATAAATATAAAAAATTTGCAGTACGAATTGAGTGATACGGACGTAAAGCAAGTCAAGTGGCATATTTAGACTGTATCAGCAAATTATATGACAAAGATAAGACTCTGTATGAAAAACTAAAATATTATATGTTAAAATAGACTATTGTTTATATAGAAAATAAGACTATTTAAAAAATAAAAATTAAGTCATAGGAAGGGGCACTTTAGAATGGACATGAAAACCAATGAAGTACAGGTTAAGCTTGACGAAAAATCAGGCGTATTAACTCTTGCGCTTGGACCGAACGGGAAAATGAGCCTTAGCACCGAAGACAAGCTTGATAATACGTCGTGGTTTAAAAACGTAACCGACTGGGAGACGTTTGAAACCAAAGGAATAAACGGCGTAAAATTTAACGCTCATCTTAACAAGGACGGTCACGAGACAACGGGCGCATACACAATTTATACGAAGAACGGCTGCCCTGCGGTCATGGTTACTACTGAAATGCTTACTGACGACAGCGGCCCGGTAGAGCTTGAGCTTAAATGGCTGACCTGCAAGGTTGACGGCGTTAAAAATATACATACGCTGAACCCAAGCTGGTCTATACCGGCTGAAAAGATGAATGTCGCCATGTCGTTTAGGGAGGACATGTTTGTTGAAACAGACAGCGGTTTTATAGGCATGTTCAAAAGCGGTGAGCCTCAGTTCGACCCGAAAAACAGCACGGCTTGCCCTGATATGTGGTCTATTATAGACGGACTTGCCGGCTACCGCCAGCTGCGTACGGCCGTTATCGGCTACTGCGAGAGCGCGTCGGAGATGAAGTCGCTGCAGACAGCGGCAAACGCTTTCTATGATGAAGTTATGACAATATGCCGTCCAGCGGCAAAGACCTTTGAGGGCGAACAGCATAAAATCACGCACGGGCATATGTCATTTACAATTACTACGTCAAAGGACGGCGCAGCGCTTACAAGCATGAAGAACATAGGCGAAGAAAAGGCGTTTGCACTTCCTCTTACACAGGTAAGGCTGCGTGATCTTAACACAGGAAAAGAGTTCACCGCCGACACGCGCAGCGGCTGGACGGACGTAAAATTATGGAAAGAAAACGGCGGCGGCCGTATAATGCTCAGCGGATATGGAGAGTACAAGGATTTTTCCTTGGAAATAGTGTATGAGCTGTGCGCCAACGAGCGCGTAGAGTGGGAGACGTATGTATTAAACTGCGAGCAGCAGCTAAGCGTGCTTTCTGCATCGTATATGCCGGCGCCTTGGGCGGCGGACAAAGCCTATTGCTTAATGCCAGAGCACTGCGGCTATGTGGCGGAGAATACCACTGACATCCACTTCTACCGCGATGGCATTTATCCACGCGGCTGGAGCTTTACCATGAGCTATTTTGCGGCCTATGTACCAAAGGGCAAGGGCATGAATGGCTTCTACTGCGGTGTATGTGACCCGTACGGTGCTTTCCGCACAATGAACGCTGAGACCGACCCTATTGAAAAGACGGGTATATTCTTTGCACGCCTACATGCTCCAGGATACGGCAAGGGCGGCAACGCGTTTGCACTGCCCGGCAAGCTGGTATGGCAGATGTTCAGCGGCGACTGGTACGATGCAACGCTTATTTATAAAGATTTTATACATACAAAGGCGACATGGCTCCCGGCCGTTGGACCAGAGGGAAGAGAGGATACTCCGCTTTGGGCGAAAGAGCTGCCGGTATGGATTATGGACTGGCTGCCAAACACCAATCCTTTAGCCGAAGCAGTGCCGACGAGCATCAACAAGCGCGACGACGAGCCGGCTGACACATGGTATATGGACCCGATAAAATTCCAAAAGGAAATAGGTACGCCGGTAGGCTACCATGTATACAACTGGCACTGGATTCCATTTAACAACGATTATCCGTACTATCTGCCGGCGAAAAAGGAATTTTGCGAGAATATACAAAAACTTAAGGACAACAACATCCGCGTTATGCCTTATACAAACGCCCGTCTTTGGGATACGCATGATAAGGCAGGCGAAGACTGGACATTTACAAAGCGTGCCAAACAGTGGGCGACGAAAGACGCTTCCGGCAAGCTGTTTATAGAAAAGTACGAATCTCACGAGCCAAACGGCGAGCTGTGCGAGCTGGCGATAATGTGTCCGAGCAGTGCCGTTTGGAAGGCGGAGGATGCCGGAATAGTGCGTGACCTTATAAACGACGTGGGTGTAGACGGCGTTTATCTTGACCAGATAGCCGCCGCAGCGCCGTATCTCTGCGAGGACCCGGCACACAACCATACGCCTGGCGGCGGAAGCTGGTGGACTGAGCAGTATAATCTTTTAATACGCAGGAACCGTCAGATGCGCGGCGACAACGCAATACTTACGACGGAGGACAACTCTGAGGTTTATGCCAAGGCGATGGACGGCTTCTTAAGCTGGATATGGACATTTGACAATTTAGTACCGGCGTTCTCGGTAATATATGCCGGATATATTATAATGTTCGGACGCACGACAAACGGACTTAAGAAGGGCGATGCCGTGTTCCTCAAGTATGAGACGGCGGAGCAGCTGGTATTCGGCGGTCAGCTTGGCTGGATGAACACCGACATTCTTTATCGTGAGGATGAGTTCAGCTTCCTCAAGACAATGACCAATCTGCGTTATAAGTATTCACCATTCTTCTATAAGGGCGAGGCGCTGCGTCCTGCGGAGATTACATCCGACAGACCTATTAAGCTTACAACGCCGACGTATTTTGACTCCCGCTTGTTTGAGGCGAAGCAGGTTCTTACCGGCACATGGCGTCTTTGGGACGGCAGCCGCACGGTTATGTTCATCATAAACTGCGACGACGAAGCCGCAAACTTTAAGGCGAAGTTTGCAGCCGAGTCGGCCGAGCTTATAGAGGGCGCCGGCGAGCTTTCCGGCATAGGCCGCGACGGTGACAATTTAGTTATAGAAGGCGTAATAGAGCCTAATCAGTATCTCGTACTGGAGATTAAATAAGAGGAGAATTTGAATGGAAAAAGCACTTTTAGCTACCGAGCAGAGCAATCCGCGCACTGCGCATATAGACAAGATGACTACAATGGAGATGCTGCACGCCATGAATGAGGAAAACAGGCGTGTAGCGGACGCTGTTGAGGACGCGCTCAGTCAGATAGCTCCACTGGTAGACCACATAGCTGAAGAGATGGAAAAGGGCGGCCGTATATTCTATATAGGCGCTGGCACATCTGGCCGTCTTGGGGTAATAGACGCGGCGGAGTGCCCGCCGACATTTGGTGTGTCGCCGGACAAGGTTGTTGCGGTTATGGCAGGCGGTACCGGCGCCATGGCAAATGCAAGCGAGGGCTGTGAGGATGACGCCGAGGCCGGTGAGCACGATTTAATGAAGTATTCGATAAACGAGCATGACACGGTAATAGGCATATCTGCTGCCGGTGCGGCAGCGTATGTAATAGGCGCCATGGAGGCGGCAAAGCGTGTTGGCGCTTCTACTGCGAGCATATGCTGCAACCCGGATACTCCGATGTCTAAGATAGCTGATTATCCAATCTTTGCAAATACCGGCGCTGAGGCTATAACCGGCTCTACCCGTCTTAAGGCGGGTACGGCGCAGAAGTTTATACTGAATATGATATCTACCTGCGTTATGATTAAGCTCGGCAACGTATATGGCAATTACATGATAAATCTGAACCCGACAAACATAAAGCTTCGCAAGCGTGCCATAAGGACAATCTGCACACTTACCGGCTGTGATGAAAAATTAGCTGAAGACGCTCTTGACAAGAACGGCAATGTCCGCGGCGCTATTGAAGCGATAAAGGGCGAAAGTGTCGGCGGTGCGAAGTAATGGAGAATTTGTTTATAGCCATTGACGGCGGCGGCACAAAGACCGACCTTGTGTTGTTTGACCATAGCGGGAATATTTTAAAGCGGGTGCTGACACAGGGCTGCAATCCCAATGATTTTGGCTGGCAGCATACTGAAGATGTTCTTCGCAAAGCGCTGGCGGTGCTGATGTCCGGCACAAGCGCTGAGCCCGAGTATCTGTTTGCCGGTATATCCGGCGGCACGGTGGGCAACAACCGTGAAATTATGGCTCAGCTTATGAAAAGATTAGTGCCGTCGGTGAAGCATGTGTCCAATAACAGTGATACGGTAAACGCGCTTTCAAGCGGAATAGGCACGAAAGACGGCTGTGTAGTTATATCCGGCACCGGCTCTGTAGGCTTTGTCCGAATTGGCGGAGAGATGTCCCGCATCGGCGGCTGGGGCTATTTGTTTGACAAGGGCGGCAGCGGTTACGATTTTGGAAGAGACGCCGTATATTACGCTCTGTGCGCGCTCGACGGCAGGGGTGAGCCGACAATGCTTACTAAGCTCCTTGAGGAAAAGCTGGGCGGACCGATAGGCCAGACGGCTATAGACTTATATCAAAAGGGCAAGCCGGCCATTGCGTCGCTTGCGCCGCTCGCCTTTAAGGCGGCCGCAGCGGGGGACCATGCCGCAAAGGAGATACTTGCGGCAAACGGAGCGGAGCTTGCAAAGCTGTTCAACGTCCTCTCTGCTAAAATGGGCGCAGACGTCTGCCCGACGGTTTTAGCCGGCAGTATTTTCAAGGACTGGGATATGTTTTATCCTTATGTAG
>USGR01000078.1 GCA_900554165.1 uncultured Oscillospiraceae bacterium
TCCTGTTCATAGATGTTCATTTTTCCTCCTCATTTAATTTTTTTATAAATGCGCTTTTCGGCTTTTGAATAAAAAAGGCAGATGGGATATCCCATCTGCCTTTTTTATTGCAATATTTATCTGTACGAGAGTTCATATCCATACACAATGGAAAAAATGCGGTTTTACATCTATGGTTTTGTAAGCTTAAAAACCGCCAGTTGTATACAAGAAAACCCCGATACAATCGGGGTTTTCTTTGGCAATATCTTTTTTATTGCCTCTTTATGGAGCGGGTGATGGGAATCGAACCCACGTAACCAGCTTGGAAGGCTGGAATTCTACCATTGAACTACACCCGCAACTGACAAATTGTATTTTACCAAAAAATAATGCTAAAGTCAATACCGGCTTGTATTAAAATTAACGCCTGCTTAGCAGGCGTTAATTTTTTTACTTTTGCAGACATAAAGTCTAATAAGTATCCAGAGTTATTTGCCAGAAACAAATATATTTCTGCCCTTGACCGAAAGATTTATCTCATTAAACGTCTTATCACATTCCTCTACAAGAAGCCCTGCTATTTTATCCTCTACATCACGGCGTATGCATGAACGCAAATCTCGCGCACCGCGTTTGCCGCCATATGATTTTTCCGCAAGCGTTTCAGGCACTGCCGGCGTCCACGTCAGTGTTATGCCTTTTTCGCTCATCGGACCCTTTAGCTCATCCAGCATGAGCACGGCTATCTTTGAAAAGTCATCCCTGCTAAGCGGACGGAACACTATAACCTCGTCTACCCTGCTCATAAACTCCGGACGCAGGAAAGCCTCCAGCGCCTTTATCGCCTTTTCTTTCGACGCCTCTGCCTCTGTTTTATTAAATCCAAGAACATTGTCCTTTTTATCGCTGCCGGCATTTGACGTCATCACTATAATCGTATTTTCAAAATTGACTGTGCGGCCGTGCGCATCGGTTATGCGTCCGTCGTCGAGTATTTGCAGCAGTATATTAAGTACGTCCGGATGCGCCTTTTCTATCTCGTCAAACAGCAAAACCGAATATGGCTTGCGGCGCACCTTCTCCGTCAGCTGCCCCGCTTCATCATAACCCACGTATCCCGGAGGTGAGCCGATTATGCGTGAGACAGAATGCTTTTCCATAAACTCCGACATATCAAGGCGTATAAGCGTTTCCGGCGAGTCAAAAAGCTCCCCTGCAAGTATCTTTACAAGCTCCGTCTTTCCGACGCCCGTCGGACCGACAAATATAAACGACGCCGGACGCCTGCGCGGGCTTATCTGCACCCTTGAACGCCTTACCGCCGCGCATACCGCTTCAACCGCTTCATTCTGGCCGATTATATGCTTTTTCATCTCGTCGTCAAGGCTGTTGAGCTTTTTAAGGTCGCTCTCTTTGACCTTTGACGCGGGTATGCCCGTCCACAGCTCTATCACATGCGCCAAATCGTCTTCGTCCACTTCATACGCTGACTCGGGTATTTTTATTTCTCCGCTCTGCATACGCTTTTTGGCAAGCTCCGATTTTACCTCGGCGAGCTGCTCATAATCTACGTTTTCCGTCTCCGCTTCAAGCTCTTCTTCCCTGTTCTCAAGCTCTTTAATATCTCTGCCAAGCGCGTAAAGCTTATCCGCCTGCTTATTCTTCAGACGTTTGGCGGCGCAGGCTTCGTCAAGCAAGTCTATCGCCTTATCGGGAAGATATCTGTCGTTTATATACCGCTCCGATAATACTACCGCGCGATTTATTATATTATCCGGCACCTTTACTTCGTGGAAATTCTCATAATAAGATTTTATTCCCTTAAGCAGCTCAACGGTATCCTTAACCGACGGCTCTTCAACAGTAACCGGCTGAAAACGGCGCTCTAAAGCCGTATCTTTTTCTATATACTTTCTATACTCTGTAAAGGTGGTGGCGCCTATTACCTGTATCTCGCCCCTGGACAGCGCCGGTTTTAGAATATTTGCAGCATTCATCGAGCCTTCAGAGTCGCCGGAACCGACCAGATTATGCACCTCGTCTATAAACAGTATGACATTGCCGTCCGCCTTTACTTCCTGTATAAGGCTTTTAATGCGGCTTTCGAACTGACCGCGGAACTGTGTGCCCGCTACAAGCGCCGTAAGGTCCAGCAGATGTATTTCCTTGTCCATAAGCTTTGCGGGGACGTCGCCGTGCGCAATTTTAAGAGCCAGTCCCTCTGCAATCGCCGTTTTGCCGACGCCCGGCTCGCCTATCAGGCATGGATTGTTCTTAACGCGGCGGGATAATATCTGCACCACCCTATACATTTCCCGCTCTCTGCCTATTATGCGGTCAATGCTTCCTTCTTTCGCTTTCTGCGTCAGATTTGTGCAGTAAGTATCCAAAAACTTGCGTTTTTTCTTCTTTGCTTTCTCTTTTCCGTTTGCACTTGATTTTGCCTTGTCGTCTACAGCTGCGCCGTCGCCCTGATTTTGCCGCGCGCCGCCGAATAAATTCTGCAGAAACGGGAAAGCGGACGTTGCGGCTCCACCCGGCTCGAAATCGCCGTCCTCGCTTTCATCATCTGATATTGTGCTTAAATCGGTATTTTCATCCGCCATTTCGCCATACAGCTCTGAAAGCTGCTCCGACATGGCGTTTAAATCCTCCTCCGGTATGTTCATCTGATTGAGCATATCGTTTATTGGCTGTATTCCTAAGCTTTTAGCACACTGAAGACATAAGCCCTCAGGATACGATTTATCTCCTTCAATGCGTGTTATATATACAACAGCAGGGTTCTTGTGACATCTTGAGCACATTTTAAGTGGCATAAATTAATCTCCTTAATTACTCTGGGAATGAGCCTCCGCTTTTTCTTCGCGTATAGCGGCCCTGAATAACAAATAGTAGTTTATTACTGAAAATATGATTGAAAGTGTCGCTATTACCACCAGCGTCGTTATGAGCCAGCCGGGTATGAAGCTGTAGACGGTATTTATTATTATAAGCATCATAACCGAATAAAGTATTACCGTCGACATTTTACCATACCATTTGGCGCTTATCGGCCGGCGATCAGTCGATTTATACAGCGTCAGCGCGCCTATCATCATTGCTGATTCTTTTATGGCAAACACAACAAACATGGGTATTACTATCGGATTGTCTATTGCAAGGCAAATTGCAACAGCAGCCTGCGTCAGCTTATCTGCCACCGGGTCAAGCACTTTGCCAAGGTCCGACACCATGTTGCATTTTCTCGCTATAATACCGTCCAGAATATCCGTAAAGCCCGACAGCGCAACGACTAATACCGATATCAGCAAATATATACTCTCGCCCTGACGGCCGATTAAATATAATACTATAAATACCGGTATAAGCAGTATTCTTACTATTGAGAGAATATTGGGAACAGTAAAAATTCTTTTCATCTTGCACTTCCCTTTTATTATATCAGGATAATTATATTATTTATGTATTTTTATATAACATTTTATTACAAAACTAAATCATGGATATATCCATATTGTTTACAAAATTCAATATATACGACTGTGATATTATATCAGCGCCGCTTGGGACAAGGTTTAAAACAATCGTCAGTACTACACAGAGCAGTATTGCAATCAGCCCGCCTTTTATTACGCCGGTAACTGCGCCGAGCACCTTATTCAGCCAGCCCACTATCGGTATTCTCGATATCACGCTGTTCGCCGCACGCGATATTACATGCACTATGCACATCAGCGTTATTAATATAATCAGCATCGCTACACCGGTAAATATGCTTATTATTACAGGACCTGCAACATAGTCGGTTATAGCCTCTGCTACCGATGCTCCATTGTTCTGCAGCGCACCGCTGTATTTCTCTATCGTGCTTTCCTTCGTTATGCCAAAGTTTTCTGCAGCACGCGTCACCACTGACGGCATATTGTCAAATGCGTCTGATATCAGCTCTTCAGCCGACTGACTTGGATCCTGCGTAATCTTTTCCTCTATCGCTTTCGACATAGATGGTTTTACAAAATTATCATATGCCGCGTCTGCTATGGTTCCGCTTATTGAAAAAGCCACAAACATTGATAAAATATATCCGACTATATCTATAACCGTTCTTACAAAGCCTCTTCTTGCCGATGACCATATAAAAAACAGAAGCACAAGCACTATGATAATATCTATAGCAATACCCATATTATGCCCCTTTCAAAACTTATACTATGCTTTTATAATCAATTAATTTTATATTAATATTTCACTTATGTCAAGGCATATAAGGCTCCTATTTTACTGATATTACATTCACCGATGATACTGAAGCAACAGTTATTGTACCCTTGCCGGAGCCCGCTAAATAAGCCCCTCCGCTCATGCATTCATATGTTTTTACCACATTGCACGCTTCATCTAAGCAGTCGATTGACTCGCTTTTCAAAACATATGTATGATTTTCCTGCTTTAGTACCGACGCAATCTCCGTGTCATATGATTTTCTCGACTGCTCTTTGCCGTCTGATGCTATGTTTACTACTGTGTAATTAAGCGTAGAACTGCCAAGCAGCAACGCCGCCTGAGAGCCGTATACGTCATAATCAGCAAGCTGTTCGCCGTTATATGACAGCTCGCTTTGCTTGGCTAATTTGTCAGTCACCGTCGCACAAAGGCTATCGCCTACAAGCAAGAAATTACCGTTAGTCAGCTGCTCAATCGACAAAATTACGACGCCGTCATATGTCGCCTCTGCCACAGGCTTGTCGCTGTTTAAAGCATATTTTGAAATGGTTGAGCGATAATATCCGCCTGAAGCAGTGACAGTTGCTACAATAATATGCTTTCCGTCTTTGCAGACGCATAACGATGTTACATCTCCGCTCGTTACATGATGCGTGGATTTCTCTATAAAATTTTTGTTATAAACCTTTATTTCAGCAGAGTATCCGCTTACCGTTGTCGCCACTGCCAATGTTCCGTTTTCCGCCATATCGGCGGTTATTATGGAATTATCCGTTTTCTTTTTGAACAGCGTTTCATAGTTATTATCCACCCTGAACACGCTCGCACCCCTGTCGTATATAAGCGTGCGCGTCTGCGTAGCGCAAATAGCAGGAGAATTATATCCATGAAGTATGCTGCGTACCTGTTTGCCGTTTTTATTATAAATTGCTAAGGATGTATCAGTGAATGTCAGAACGTTATTTCCCTGCATATATACCGATTTTATCCCCCTGTCCGGCTCGGTTACCGGATAGCCGTTGCCGCCGCCCATTGACGCCCACATCATTCGGCTCCACTCAACAAGGCCGCCAGGCGATTTTGTATTAAGAAAGAGCAGAGTTATTATTACAGCTATTATAATAACCGTACTTATTATTGCTCTGATAAAAGCGGCCTTTTTATTTTTTGCGCGCTTTCCTTTTATTACCGTAAAGCTTTGTCCGGCGTTGTTTGCGGCAGCAG
>USGR01000079.1 GCA_900554165.1 uncultured Oscillospiraceae bacterium
ATTGCAAATATTTAATTGTCCACAAAATTTAGAAACAATCACTAATCGTCTTTTTTAGGCATTTCGCCGTAAAGATTGAAACGAAACAGCTTTGATTCATCTTCAGGATTATCGCATCTGATAACAGCCTCAGCTATGGTGCCACCTTCGATAAGCATAGCTATACCTGCGAACTGCGCAAGCTTTGATTTCATATTAATACGGTCGCCTTCCGGCGTTTCAAGATACACATTGCCCTTGCATGAATCAAGCGCCTGGATAAATTTCTGTACATCAATATTATGCAGCGCTATTCCATCCATTAAAATCACTCCCCTTAATACCACATAAAATATTATATTCTATGTTAAGTTTATTTTAACATATATTACCATATCCGTCAAATGAAATTAAGGTAATTTTAGAAGAAAATTATCGACAATTAAGGCTATGTAAAGGCACATTTCATTAACTATAAACAGAAAATGCAGAAGCAAGCAAAAAATAAATCAAAAAGATTTATTTAACATATTTTTAATGAAAAATATGGAGATATATGGTATATTTACTTGGCGGTATAAAAGCATCAACGCAACAGACGCTTATACGCCAAATTTTGAGCTGTTGCATATATTTTTAATCTGATATATAATTAAAATATATATTGCTGTCGACTTTTGTTTACATATACTTAGAAAGGAATTTTTATGAGAAATAGTGCAGTTGTGCTTAAAACATATAACATGCTGACCCTTACAGGACTTGTCGTATTTCCGGATATGGTAATCCATTTTGAAGTGTCGGGTGACCGAGCGGTAGATGCGATAAACGATGCCATGGAGAGGGACAGCCTTATTTTTCTTACTATGAAAAATGACCCTCTTTTATCTGATTCTGACATAAATAATGTGAGTAAAATCGGCTGCCTTGCACAGGTAAGGCAGGTTATTAAACTTCCTAATAATAATCTTCGGATAATGATAGAAGGGAAGCGCCGTGCAAAGCTTAATGACATCATATCGGACGAAAGCTTTGACCGCGCCCTTGTTTCAGAATGTCCCGACAAAAAGACGCGTGTTTCACAAACAGTTGAGACGGCGCTTATACGTCATGCGCAGGGCCTTTTTGAAGATTATGCATCTCTTTCACAGCGGATTGCGCCGGACATAAGGGCAATGGTAATGACGGCGCCGGACGCGGGCATTTTAGCAGACTATATAGCAGCAAATCTGCCGTTTGGCACCGACGTAAAGCAGAGAGTGTTAGACGAGCTTAATCCGGTAAAAAGGCTGGAAAAGCTTATTGTCAGTATGACAAAGGAAATAGAAATTTTAGGCATAGACAGGGAAATAAGCGAAAAGGTAAAGGAGCAGCTTGACCGCAACCAGCGTGATTATTATCTCAGAGAGCAGCTTAAGATAATAAATATGGAGCTTGGAGATGGCGACAGCCTTGCCGCAGAGGCGGACGCTTATATCGACGCCATAAATGGTCTTGATATAAGTGAGGAGTCGCGCGAAAAGCTTATTAAAGAGGCCGGCAAGCTTTACAGCATGCAGCCGAGCTTTCCGGAAACGGCAGTTATAAGGAATTATCTTGACGCCTGCTTAGAGCTGCCGTGGAACAATAAAACCGACGACAATATAAACATAAAAAAGGCTCAGAAAATATTGGACGCAGGGCATTACGGCCTGACGGATGTGAAGAAGAGAATAATTGAGCTTCTTGCCGTGCGCAAGCTCAACCCGGACATAAAGGGGCAGATAATATGCTTGGTCGGCCCGCCGGGCGTTGGAAAAACCTCTATTGCAAAATCAATTGCAGAGTGCATGGGCAGAAAATATGCAAGAATATCTCTTGGCGGTATAAACGACGAGGCGGACATAAGAGGACACAGAAAGACATACATAGGCGCAATGCCCGGTCGCATAATGGAAGCGATGAAAATAGCCGGCTCAAAAAATCCGCTTATACTTATGGACGAAGTGGACAAAATCGGGACAAGCTACCGCGGCGACCCTGCATCGGCGCTGCTGGAGGTGCTTGACAGCGAGCAGAACATAAACTTTCGCGACCATTACATAGAACTCCCCTTTGATTTGAGCGATACTCTTTTTGTGCTTACGGCAAACACGCTGGATACTATTCCGTCAGCGCTTATTGACCGTATGGAGATAATAGAGCTGCCGAGCTATACAAGAGAGGAAAAGTTCAATATAGCCAAAAGGCATCTTGTTAAAAAGCAGATGGAGCGTCACGGCCTTACAAACGAAAGCTTTAAGATAACGGATAAGGCTATATATGATTTAATAGATTTTTATACTCGCGAGGCGGGTGTGCGCTCGCTTGAGAGAAGGATAGCATCCCTTTGCCGCAAGGCTGCAAGAGAGATAGTGGAGAGCTCAAGCAAAAATCACATTGTAAAAATAGACGGCAAAAATCTGCCGCAGTTTTTGGGGCGTCACCGCTACCGTCTTGAGTATATATCTCAAACGGACGAGGTCGGCGTAGTAAATGGCCTTGCGTGGACGCGCGTCGGCGGCGAGATTATGCAGATTGAGGCGGCGGTGCTGGACGGAACAGGCAAAATTGTGCTCACCGGCTCGCTTGGCAATGTGATGAAAGAGTCGGCGCAGGCGGCGATAAGCTATATACGAAGTATAAGCAAATCGCTCGGCATTGACGGAAACTTTTATAAGGACAAGGACATACATATTCACGCGACAGAGGGTGCGGTGCCAAAGGACGGTCCTTCTGCCGGTGTCACGATAGCCACCGCGGTGGTCTCGGCGCTGACCGGAAAGCCGGTGCGCAGAGACGTCGCCATGACGGGCGAGATAACCATACGCGGCCGCGTGCTGCCGATAGGCGGGCTTAGAGAGAAAACTATGGCGGCCTACAAATCCGGCGTAAAGACAGTCATAATACCTGAAGAGAATATAAAGGATTTGGAAGAGATTGACGAAAAGGTAAAAGCATCGCTTAAAATAATACCTGTCACAAGCGCCGATGCCGTTTTTGACATAGCGCTGAGGCCTGCTTTGCACAGTGAAGATGTAGCGCATCTGCAGCCGGCCGTCAAGACTAAGATTACGGCGGCGTCATCGCAGAGATAACGGATAATTTATATCATGTGCTGACGACTATGCCTATGCGGGTTTTGTCCGCTAAGATTATAAGTAGGGACGTACATAACCGTTCGACGGGATGTGTCAGACGATGGAAGATAAGTGCAGCTTTATTTATATAATTTATGTCGGTGCATTCGGCGACATTTGAGAAGAAATTTAATCTGCCGCGGTGCTGCTCAGCAAAGCTGTTTATAATTAGATGTGTAAGTAAAAATACAGGCAAAATTTTAGTATGGTGAAATGAGATGGAAGTGAATTTTCAGACTGCCTATTTTGAATCAGCGTTTGGCAGTGCAAAACAGCTGCCGAGCTCTGATATGCCGGAGATAATATTCTGCGGCCGGTCAAACGTCGGCAAATCATCGCTTATGAATAAGATACTTGGCCGGAAATCATTGGCGAAAGTAAGTTCGTCGCCGGGCAAGACTGCGACGGTGAATTTTTATCGTATTGGCGATATACGCCTTGTCGACCTTCCGGGATACGGGTATGCTAAAATATCCGGCAGTGAAAAGCAGCGCTTTGCAGATTTAATGGAAGGCTATTTCAGCCGTCCGCGCAATATTCCACTGGCGGTGCAGCTGGTTGATATGCGTCATCCGCCCAGCAAAGACGACATTAATATGCTTAATTTATATTTAGAGCTTAACATGCATTTTATTATTGCGCTTACAAAATCCGACAAATTAAAGCCGATGGCGCGCAAAGCACGGCTTGAGGAGCTTGAAAAGGAGCTGAGCTTTCTGCCCGTCGATACTGTAAAAATACCATTTTCGTCTGTGACCGGCGAAGGCGCGGAGGAAATAAAGAAAGAAATATTAAAATCATGCGGATTATAATTGCGGCAGATAGTTTTTATGCCTAATGCGATGTGCTGCATATGGGCTTTTGCGGATGTAATCTGCAGCTGAAGGACTGAGGGTATGCCGACGGCTTGATGAGTTGCGTGGCAGCGCCCATTATTTAAAACGGGAGGATATATATGGTTTTTAACAAATATCTAACAGTAAATGAGCAAGGGCATCTCTGCCTTGAGGGGTGTGATACGACAGAATTGGCAAAAGAGTACGGCACACCGCTCTATGTGATGAGTGAGACGACTATACGCGACAACTGCCGTATGTTTACTAAGGCTTTTGAGGGATATAGCGGCGGCGGAATGCCGCTGTTTGCGAGCAAGTCGTTTATATGCCTTGAAATGTGCCGTATAGCGGCGCAGGAGG
The DNA here is from genome assembly GCA_900554165.1 of uncultured Oscillospiraceae bacterium. The sequence continues at coordinate 4,334 of USGR01000079.1, forward strand.
GACTGGGCCTTGATGTCGTTTCCGGCGGCGAGCTTTTTACGGCAATTAAAGCGGGCTTTCCAATGGACAGGGTATATTTCCACGGCAATAACAAGACGGAGCAGGAGCTTAAAATGGCGCTGCTCAACGATGTGCACTGCATTGTTCTGGACAATATAGATGAGCTTAATATGCTCTCGGCAATAGCGTCGGCAGAGGGAAAAACAGCGAGGGTGTCGTTTAGAATAAAGCCGGGCGTCGATGCGCATACGCATGAGTTTATACGCACAGGGCAGATAGATTCCAAGTTCGGATTTGCGCTGGAAACCGGCGAGGCTTTTGAGGCGGTAAAGACGGCGCTTAGCTGTGACAACATAGAGATAATCGGTTTCCATTGCCATATAGGCTCGCAGATTTTTGACACAGCGCCGTTTGAGCTTGCGGCGGAAAAAATGCTGAACTTTATACATGAAGTAAACTCAAAGTTTGGGATAGAAGTAAAGGTGCTCAATCTTGGCGGCGGTTTTGCAATAAAATATACCGAGAGCGACCCTGATTTTATATATGACAGCTTTGTAAAGAAGATACTGAATAGAATTGAGCAGTACTGCGGTGAAAACGGCATGATTTGTCCGCAGGTGCTGATAGAGCCCGGCCGTTCAATAACCGGCGCTGCTGGTATTACGCTTTATACGGTTGGTACGGTGAAAAATATACCCGGCATACGAAACTATGTGTCGATAGACGGTGGTATGTGCGATAATCCGCGCTACATTCTTTATAAGGCTGATTATACCGCCTGCGTAGCGTCAAAGGCGGATAAACCTAAGAATTTTGAAGCGACTATTGCCGGGCGCTGCTGTGAAACAGGCGACCTTATACAGGAAAACACGATGATACAGGAGCCAGAGCACGGTGATGTTTTGGCAGTGTTCTCCACCGGCGCATATAATTTCAGCATGGCGATGACATATAACCGTCTGCCGCGGCCGGCGGTTGTCATGGTAAATAATGGGGCATCTCGTGTGATTGTAGAACGCCAGACATATATGCAGTTAATAGAAAACGACATCTGATATATAATTCAATTGTAATAGATTTAATAAAAAATCGTCAT
>USGR01000080.1 GCA_900554165.1 uncultured Oscillospiraceae bacterium
TGCAGATGAACCGGGGACTCCAGGTACTCATTGAAAAAGCCGGTGTTCCGGTGGATGCGGCCATTAATGCCTGCACCATAAATCCGGCCCGATGCCTCGGCGTTGATGACCGGAAGGGAAAAATCTGCGCCGGTTACGATGCGGATCTGGTTGTACTGGACAGGGATTATTCCGTGATTCAGACCTACTGTAAAGGAAAAGCCTTCAGATAATAAAAACAGACATTTTGTCCGCTGCCTCCTGTTCGAAAAGACAGGAAGGGCGGGCCGGATGTCTGTTTTTTATTTTTCGCTTTTCTTTGGGGGAATTGTCCTATATAATAATACATAAACAGTTATTTGACGGAAAGGTGATTTGATGTACCGGATATTAATCGTAGAAGATGATCTGGGGATTGCCCAGGCGATGCAGAACCAGATTCAGACATGGAATCTGGAAGCGAAGTGTGTGGAAAATTTCAGAGATGTGATGAAGGAATTTGCGGCGTATGATCCCCAGCTTGTCCTTTTGGATATTTCACTGCCTTTTTATAACGGATATTACTGGTGTACGGAAATCCGCAAAGTGTCCAAGGTGCCGATTTTATTTATTTCTTCGGCATCGGATAATATGAATATTGTTATGGCGATGAACATGGGCGGCGACGATTTTATTGCAAAGCCCTTTGACAACAGCGTGCTCATGGCAAAAATTCAGGCAATACTTAGAAGAACGTACGATTACAGCAGCCGTATAACCGTGCTGGAGCACCGCGGCGTAATGCTTAATACGGCGGACGCCAGCATTGTATTTAACGGAGAAAAGATAGACCTAACTAAAAATGAATATAAAATCATGCAGACGCTTATGGAAAACAAGGGCAAGGTAGTGAGCCGAGAAAGACTTATGCAGCGGCTTTGGGAAAGCGACAGCTATGTAGATGAGAACACACTCAGCGTAAATGTAAACCGTCTGCGCAAAAAGCTGGAGAGCGCCGGTATTCCGGACTTTATAGCCACAAAGGTAGGCATGGGCTATATTGTTGAATAGCTTTTGAAAGCTCCAATTTAATCAATTAATATGCAAAGCTGATATATTAGAGTGCAAACCGGAGGTGCAGCCTTGGCCAAATTAGAAGTAACTCTATCGGGCAATTTTGATGAGATTTTGACAAGAATAGAACAGGGCATTTTAAACGGCAGCATGTCTGCCACTCTTGAGGACAGAAGCGACATGCTGATAGGCGACACACGTTGCAGCGTGCGCGTGTTTGAGCGGTACAGCTACTCAGGCGGGAACAGGGTAAGCCTTAATGTGACATTGCTTAAATCGGGGGATACTATATGCCTTTCGGCCATTACCGCCGGCGGCAGCCAGGCGATGTTTTTTAAGATAAATACACTTGGCGAAGAGGCTTTTCTCGACAAGCTAAAGGAAGTGTTATATAATTAAATCATATTGTAGGCATATAGTGCAGACGCCCGCTTTGCAGCGGGTACAGATAGAAATACATAATAAAATCTTTGCGATGCCATGGCTCAAAATAAGGGTATAGTATCTTATATTGCGGCAAAGAGGAAAACGGTGGATAAAATGGGTTTGCTGATAAAATATATAAAACAGCATATAAAGGCAGTAGTGCTTTATTTTGTTTTTGTCCTTGTATTTACCTGTATATTTATGCTTTATAAGCTGCCTGTAATGGCGGTGGTATACGCCGGCTCAATTTGCCTGTTTATCGGTATAATTGCACTGGTTTTAAACTTTATTCTATTTGTAAGGAAACATGCCCGCCTGCAGGAGCTCATAAACGATATAAAGGTAACCTGCGAACATTTGCCGCCTCCAAACAGCCCGCTTGAGGAGGACTATCAAGAGATAGTGCGCGCCTTATATAACGACCGTCAGGAAGTAACCAACAAAATGCGCGCAGAATATACCGACCTTACGGAGTATTATTATTTGTGGGCGCATCAGATAAAAACGCCTATAGCATCTATGCGGCTGCGGCTTCAGGATGATGAGAGCGAGCTTGGCAGGGACATGTCGGATGAGCTTCAGCGCATAGAGCAGTATGTTGAAATGGCGCTTATGGTGCTGCGATTGGATTCTGTTTCTACCGATTATGTTTTTAAAGAATATGATTTGGATAATATAATAAAGCAGGCGATAAGAAAATTTGCTTCACAGTTTATACGCAAAAAAATAAAGCTAAATTACGAAGATGTAAACTGCACTGTGCTGACGGATGAGAAATGGCTGCTGTTTGTAATAGAGCAGGTAATATCCAACGCGGTAAAATATACTCCTCCCGGCGGGACTGTAACGATAGACATGGAACGTGACAAAACACTGAGGATTAAAGACACCGGCATAGGCATAGCGCCGGAAGATTTGCCGCGGATTTTTGACAAGGGCTATACCGGCTATAACGGCCGAAGCGATAAAAAGGCAAGTGGAATAGGACTTTATCTTTCGTCGAGAATATGTAAAAATCTGCATCATCGCATTTGGGCGGTATCAGCCATAGGAGAAGGCACGGTTGTATATATTGAGCTTAAAAGGGACAAGCTGGAAGTAGAGTAAATTTTAAAAACTGATTTTGACTTTTTAATACACTGCTTCTCAAGACAATAAAATGATGTTTAAAGCAGCTTTCCTGTGTAATTTATAGAAAGAAAATGGACAAAGAAATTTTATAAATATCCCTTTAAATTAGAGCCTTTTGAGGAGAAAGTAAAAATGATTGTTTTGATTGCAGGCGCTTCTCACACAGGAAAAACTCTTGCGGCACAAAAGATTTTGGAAAAATATAAATATCCATATTTATCTATTGATTGGGTGAAAATGGGGCTTATCCGAAGCAAAAATACAGAATTAACTCCAGAGAATGATGAAAAATTGCAAACATATCTCTGGCCAATTATAAGAGAAATAATAAAAACTGCCATTGAAAATAATCAAAACCTTGTCATTGAGGGATGCTACATTCCTTTTAATTGGAAAGAGGATTTTAGCGAAAAATATTTAAAGCAAATAAAGTATTTTTGCCTTGTTATGACAAAAAGATATATCATAGAAAATTTTGCCAACATAAAAAAATATGCTAATATTATTGAAACTCGGCTGGACGACTCACAGTTCACAAAAGAATTTGCGGTGGAGGAGAATGAACGCAATTTTGAGATGTGCAAAAAACATGGATGCGATTTCTTTTTAATTGACGGCGAATATCAAATAGATATTGAACTGTAAAAATTTATGATTATTTTTATTTTGATTAGCATAGAAAAATTAGCAAGCATCTTTCAAAAATGTAAGATTGCGATGGGAAAATGTAAGCCAAATCTATGGCGCTGCATTTTCCTTTTTTGTTACAATACTCTTGCAAAATAGTTTTGGAGGTACTAAAAATGCCGATTTTAGAGGTAGCAAATCTTAAAAAGACTTATACCACGCGCTTTGGTGGCAATCAGGTCCAAGCGCTGCAGAATGTGTCTTTCAGCGTTGAAGCGGGAGAGTATGTAGCAATAATGGGTGAATCCGGCTCCGGCAAAACGACGCTGCTTAATATTTTAGCCGCGCTTGACAAGCCGACAGGCGGTACGGTGATGCTCGACGGAAGAGATCTCAGCAAGATAAAGGAGTCTGAAATTGCAAAATTTAGGCGCGACAACTTAGGCTTTGTGTTTCAGGAATTTAATTTGCTCGACACCTTTTCAGTGCAGGACAATATATTTCTTCCGCTTGTACTGGCCGGAAAGTCGTTTAAAGAAATGAAGCAGCGGCTTGACCCAATAGCACACAAGCTTATGATATACGACTTATTAAATAAGTATCCATATGAGATATCCGGCGGCCAGAAACAGCGGGCCGCCGTAGCCAGAGCGCTTATTACCGAGCCGCGCCTTATACTTGCCGACGAGCCCACCGGCGCACTCGATTCAAAATCAACCGATGAGCTGCTGCAGCTTTTTTCAGCAATTAACCACGAGGGTCAGACAATACTCATGGTAACACACTCGGTAAAAGCGGCGAGCCATGCCAGCCGCGTACTGTTTATAAAGGACGGAATGGTATACCATCAGATTTACCGCGGCAACAACACAAACGAGCAGCTTTATCAGAAAATCTCGGATACCCTCACAATGCTTGCGACAGGCGGTGACCGTCAATGAGCCGCTATATTTACCCAAGGCTCGCATGGACGGGCATAACCAAAAACCGCAAGATATACCTGCCGTATATTTTAACCTGTATTGGCATGGTGCTTATGTATTATATAGTTTCGTTTTTGTCGTCGAATGCAACGGTAAAATCAATGCCAGGCGGCGATGAAATGCAGGCTATTCTTTCAGAGGGCTGCATAGTAGTAGCGGTATTTTCGCTGATTTTTCTGTTTTATACCAACTCATTCTTAATGCGCCGCCGCAAAAAGGAGTTCGGACTTTACAACATTCTCGGCATGGGTAAGATAAACCTTGCGCGAATTCTTTTCTGGGAATGTCTTATAATAGCCGTAATAGCTTTAGTCGTCGGCATGATAAGCGGCATACTTTTTTCCAAGATAGGCGAGCTGCTTATGATACGCATACTGGGCGGAGAGGCGGACTTTTCCTTTTATATAAGCCCTAATACAATTCTTCAGACTGTTTGCATATTCGGCGTGATATTCCTGCTTATATTGCTGAACGCTCTGCGTCAAATCCACCTTTCAAACCCGCTTGAGCTGCTGCGCAGCGAAGCAGTGGGCGAGAAAAAGCCGAAAGCCAACTGGGTTATAGCTGTTTTGGGAATTATACTGCTTGCCGGCGCTTATTATCTCGCCGTAACGATTAAAGAGCCGGTAGAAGCGCTGATGTGGTTTTTTGTAGCTGTTATCATGGTAATAGTTGCAACCTATATGATTTTTATATCAGGTTCGGTAGCGCTGTGCAAACTGCTGCAGAAAAATAAACGTTATTATTATAAGACCAATCACTTTATATCGGTATCGTCAATGGCCTACCGTATGAAGCGCAACGGCGCAGGCCTTGCATCTATATGCATACTCTCGACAATGGTGCTTGTTATGATAATGTCCACAGCCTCTCTTTATATCGGCACGGAGGACAGCCTGAGAAGCAGATATCCGCGAAATATTGTAACGGAAACCTATTCTATTGACACAGAAAAAAGTAAGCTTGTAGAGGATACAATAGCCTATGTGTTGAATGACAAAGGCGTAGGCACAGAAAATCTTCTTAATTATCGATACCTCGGGGTGGCCGGATTTTTTGACGGCAATAAGGCGCTGTTCAACGATGATAATTTCAGTAACTTTACCGGCGTCCAAGCGCTTAATGTGGGAAATTACCGGCAGATTTTTAT
>USGR01000081.1 GCA_900554165.1 uncultured Oscillospiraceae bacterium
GCTTTCATCTGCTTCTCCATGGCATCCTGAATTTCGCGCGGCGGAAGAATGTTTTTCAGCTCAACGCGGTTGACCTTAATACCCCATGAGTCAGTGGCCTCATCAAGTATAACGCGGATTTTAGCGTTTATGGTGTCGCGCGATGTGAGGGTATGATCAAGTTCCATCTCGCCTATGATGTTGCGCAGCGTGGTAGCGGTCAGATTTTCAATCGCAGCGAGCGGACGCTCAACGCCGTATGTAAACAGCTTCGGGTCGGTTATCTGATAAAACACGACAGTGTCTATCTGCATCGTGACATTATCCTTTGTTATAACCGGCTGCGGCGGGAAATCCACGACCTGCTCTTTAAGCGAAACGCGTTTTGCAATGCGCTCAATAAAAGGAATTTTCACATGCAGTCCAGTCGTCCATGTAGCGCGGTATGCGCCGAGCCTCTCAACTACGTAAGAGCTTGCCTGCGGTACAATTTTTATATTGGCAATTATAATAATTACCAACAGTACCAAAATTACAATTACAGCTATAAGCCACCCCATAAAAAATACCCCTTTTAATATAATTTTTTAAACAAGGCACAGCATACCGTGACTAATTTTCTGTATACTTGTGGCCGCTAACCTTGTTTTAAAACTATCCTGAGTCGGAATAAAATAATACTATTCCGAATACAATCCGCTGTTTTTCACTTCCATATTATTGCAGAATTTAAAAAGTTTTCTTTCTGCTCACAATAAGCTTAACGCCGTCTATTTTTTCTACTATTACCGTTTCGCCCTCGTTTATAACACTGTCGTCGGATGAACGAGCCGACCATATCTGTCCTGCAAGATTGACTTGGCCTTTTCCCAAAACATTATTTATCTCAGAAGTAACTGCCGCCTCTTTGCCTATGCTCCTGTCGGCATTGGTAGCCTCAACATTTTTGCTGAGTATTCGTTTTACAAGCGGACGAGTGAGGATTATAAGGAGTAAAGATACAATAGCAAAAACGAGTACCTGTATCCAAAAATTGACATTAAACAGCGCAAGCACCATTGCAACAATCGCACCGCCAGCCAGCCATATGGAAATTAGCTGTACGGACAAAGCTTCTATTATAAGGAATATTATGGCAGCTACAAGCCATATTATTGAAAATACATCCATAAAATAAACTCCTTAACTTTATTATTGTTATTAATTATACCATATAAAATGTCAAAATAAAACTATAAATGCTATTTAAGCAATAAGCAGCTTTTGATGCTTTTATCACATGGTAATATCAAATGAGTATTATTCATTCATCAGATTGCGGCCGGCTTTCTTTTCATGCTGCGTATTTTTCCCTTTTGCTCATTTGTCGGCACTTTAGAATCCAATATTTTCTGCAGCGCCATATTATATGTAAAGTCGTCAATCGTCAAAGATGATTTAAGATAATTCTCTGTAAGTTCAGGATACTTTATATAACAGGCGGATATGGCCCAAGCCTGAGCCATTTTTGCATAATATCCCGGATGCTTTACCCGCCATAGTGCATTTAATACCCTGTCAATGTATTCGTCGTCAATAAAATACTTCAGCAGCATAACAAGAGCAAAGCGCACATAAAACTCAGAGCTCGACGATAGGTGCGGAATTATAAAAGAATATAGCTGAGATTTATCTTCTCTTCGAAACTTAAAGCAGCCGCAGAAGCTGTCGCAAACCGACCAATTATCTATAAGCGGCAAAAATTTCTCTGTCGATTGCAGTTTGTCGTCTATATCTTCTTTTTTTAGTCCTGTAATCATGCCAAACAGCATAATTTCCTCAAAGAACGGATTTTGAGGCAAATGGTAGTCATCGCCGGATTTTGCAAGGCGGGCGGCTATTCTTTTAATGTCCGGCAGGCGTACCCCGATTATATTGCTTATTCCCGGCAGCAGTGACGATGTAAATATTCTATACTTTTCATCGGCCAAATTTAAAAGCTCGTTTCTTATATTCAATATAAATCACTCCATTTTAATTATAAAGCAAAGGTCAATATATTGGAATAATTAAAACATGTAAAGCCATAATATCATTGATAAGCAAAAACTGCGGAGAGTGAATATATGCGGATAAGCGAAGAAAAAAAGCAGCAAAAGCTGGATAAGAAGGTAAAAGAGCTTAACTCGGGCCTTACGCAAAGCGTAAAGTTTAAAGATGAGCTTGAAGAAAATAAGAATACATTCCTTGAGCTTTTTAAAAACGTCGGAACACTACGTGTAAGAGACGTAGTAAACAGAAACAATGAAAGCATGAAGTTCTGCATTATGTTTTTAGACGGACTGGTAAAAGGGGATGTAGTAAATCAGCACGTGGTAAAGCCGCTTTTAGAGGCAGGAGATATCAAAAATGATGAGAATTTTTCATCCTCACTAATAAATCAGCTTGTATTTGTAAATAGGATTCAGCAAACCGACAACGCAGAAGACATAATAGAATCGATAACCTATGGTGACACACTGTTGCTGGTAGATGGCTTAAGCTGCGGATTTATACTTGATACAAAGGGCTTTACTCTGCGCTCAATAGCCGAGCCGGAGGGAGAAAATGTCCTCAACGGTCCAAAAGAGGGATTTAATGAAGGCATTATGATGAATTTATCCATGCTTTACCGCAAGCTGCGTACTAATGAATTTAAAACTGAATTTACAAAAGTAGGCCGACGCACAAAAACAAGTGTATGTATATGTTATATAGAAAGCTTAGTTGATAAAAAGGTACTTAAAGAGGTACAGCGGCGAATAAGCCTTATAGATATAGACGGTGTTTTGGACACGAACTATATTTCAGAATTTATAAGGGATAAAAAATACTCTCCATACAAAACCGTAGGCTTTACCGAGCGGCCTGACGTCGTGGCCGGCAAGCTTTTAGAGGGACGAATAGCGATTATTATGGACGGCACACCGGTAGTGCTTACCGCGCCGTATTTATTTATAGAAAACTTTCAAAGCAACGAGGATTATTATTTAAACTTTTTATATACCACATTTGCCAGAATTTTGCGTATTATGGGATATTTTCTCACAGTGCTTACGCCGGCAATATATATATCGATAATTGCATATCAGATAGAAATACTGCCGCCGGCACTCACCATTAATATAGCGAGTGCACAGCAAAATGTGCCGCTGCCAGCGGCGCTTGAAGCGGTAATAATGCTGATAATCTTCGATTTACTGAAAGAAACAGGTGTGAGAATGCCATCCAGTGTAGGTCAGACGCTGAGCATAGTCGGTGCGCTGGTAATAGGGCAGGCGGCGGTAGAAGCCAAGTTTGTATCGGCGCCTCTTATAATAGTCGTAGCTTTTACCGGACTTACCAATCTTCTCACGCCGCGGCTAAACACATCTGCATTTATGTATAAATATATATTTTTAATTTTTGCCGGTGTATTAGGCTTTTTTGGAGTAATAATATGCCTTTCTATGTTTATTATACAAATAATAAACCTAACCTCATTTGGTGTGCCGCAGATACGCCTTACAGGAGGCATGAAGCTTCAGCAGATTAAGGATATAATTATAAGGGCTCCGTGGACATCAATGAAAACACGTCCAGAGAATTTGAGCGATAACTATACTCGAATGATTAGAAAGGAATAGCGAAGCGAATGAAAAGAGGTATAAAGCTTGCATGTATAATGGTTGTTCTGTCATTTATATGCGCTATGTTTACTGGCTGCTGGGATTATAAAAAGATTGACGATTTAACGCTTGTAGCCGGAGTTGCGATAGACCGCTCAGACAACGGAATAGGGTATAAGGTTTCGCTTGAGACAATAGATTTTTCCATGTCAGTACAGGAAAACAGTGTAAAGACTCAAATAATACAGCTTGAGGGAAATACTATCTTTGAGGCATTTAACAAGACAAAAACGCAGATAGTAAAGCAACTGTATTTTCCTGATATGCAGATACTTTGCATAAGTGAAAAAATAGCAGCTGAGGATGGCCTTAAAGATATAGTAGAAAGCTTTATACGGAGCACGGATATCAGAGAAAGCGTATATGTAATCATCTCAAGAGACGAAAGCGCAGAGAAAATAATTACTCAAAGTGAAAATATGAGTACGGTAATATCAGCGGAGATAAACGAGCTGATAGATGAAATAGGAAACAATGTGAGTTCGGGGAAAAAATCCAACCTGTATAAAATATATAATAATATAACAGCCAGTGCCGATATTGCGCTGCCGGCATTTTCAGTAAATGAGGACAGGCCGGTAATAGACGGAATAGCGCTGTTTAAGGATGCTAAACTGGCAGGATATTTAGAGCAAGATTATGCTGAATATTATCAAATGTCCGCCGACCTTATAAACTATGCGACTTTTTCTTTTCCTATAAATAAAGATTTTAATACCTCTATCTCTATTACAAATAATATGTCAGATATATCTTATGAAATAAAGGAAAACAGAGGACTAAGGTTAAAGGTCCAAGTTAAATTTGACGCATCGGTAAGAGAAGTTTACAGCAACATTGATGTAGATAGCATAAATGGGGAAAATATTTTTAAAGAGGCATGTGAATCTCATATAAGCCAAAATATCTATGATTTAATTGATAAGTCAAGACGTGATTATAATGTCGACATACTTGACTTTGCAGGATATATATACAGAAATGACCCAAAATACTGGGAGGAAATAAAGGACAAGTGGGACGATATGCTGAAAGAGGCAGAAATAGTAGTGAATGTAGAAGCCAATTTTACTAACACAAGCTTTGCAGGGTAAAAGAGAGGAATAAAATGTCTTTGTTTATAACACTTATTATATTTGCAGCCGTTATAATTATGAATTTTATACCGGATATTGTGAGAAAACGCATAGACAAAAAAATAATAATATTCTATTCAATATGCGCTTCAGTAAGCTTCATTATCGTTATTTTAGCTGTATCAAATATAATGCTTCCCGGGCCGTATGAGCTTATATCTTTTGTGTTAGAGGACGTAGCGGGCTTAAATTTTAACTAATTGAAAGAATGTGAAAACATGGATAAATCCTTTATAACCTCTAAAAATGCTTTTTCTATTTTATTTGTAATGATTTTGGGAAATTATCTTTTATTGGGTTCTCCGTTTAACGCCAAGCAGGATTCATGGATATCAATACTAATTACCTTTGCGACAATGATACCTGTAGCGTTGCTGTTCTCACGGCTTATGAAGCTATATCCGGAGAAAAATATTTTTTATATGTTTTTTGACGCTTTTGGCAAAGTGGGCGGGATAATAGCAACAGCCGTTTTTTCGCTTTATGCGGTTCTGGTTTCAGCAATGGTAGTG
>USGR01000082.1 GCA_900554165.1 uncultured Oscillospiraceae bacterium
ATTATACATATATTGTAAAATTATTCTAATATGAAGCTTTAGTAATTATAAATAGAAAAATTCGGAGGTGCAGGTGTTTGAAGCCGATATATAAAAGGCTGCTGATAAAGCTCAGCGGCGAAGCCCTTGCAGGAAATAAGGGATTTGGAATAGATATGGAAAAGGTAAACAATATATCGGAAAATATAAAGATATGCTCTGATATGGGCGCCGAGATAGGCATAGTAGTCGGCGGCGGAAATTTTTGGCGCGGCAGGACGAGCGAGAACATGGACCGCACGAGAGCGGATCATATGGGAATGCTTGCGACGGTAATAAACTCGCTGGCGCTGGCTGATGCTCTTGAGCGCGTGGGCCTTGACGTAAGAGTTCAGACGGCTATATCAATGCGCGAGATTGCCGAGCCTTATATACGCAATAGGGCAGTGCGTCATTTGGAAAAGGGAAGAGTGGTTATATTCGGCTGCGGCACCGGAAATCCGTTTTTCTCAACCGACACGGCTGCAGCGCTGAGGGCTGCGGAAATTGACGCTGAGATATTTTTTAAATGTACAAATGTGGATGGCGTATATACCGGCGATCCGAAAAGAGATGCAGACGCCAAAAAATATGATGAGCTTTCTTTTCTCGATGTACTTAACAACGGCCTGCAGGTAATGGATTCTACGGCCGCCTCTCTTTGCATGGACAACAACATACCTATTTTGGTGTTTAACCTTGACAACCCCGAAAATATAGTAAAAGCCTTATGCGGTGAAAATATAGGTACGATAGTAAAATAAAAATTTTTAATGGAGATGATATTATGGACGCAATGATAAACAGCATGAAAGAAAAAATGGAAAAAACCGTCGACGTGCTCCACAGTGAATATGCTACTATGCGTGCAGGTCGTGCAAATCCTGCTATACTTGAAAAAATTACCGTTGACTATTATGGTGTTCCGACGCCTATAAATCAGATGGCGGCTATTTCTGTTTCTGAAGCGAGAATACTGGTTATACAGCCGTGGGACGTGTCTACTCTTAAAGATATTGAGAAGGCTATAAATGCCTCTGAGATAGGAATAAATCCGCAAAACGATGGTAAGGTAATTAGGCTTATATTCCCGCCGCTCACTGAAGAGCGCCGCAGAGATCTTACCAAAGATATCCACAAAAAGGCGGAAGAAGCTAAAGTGGCAGTTCGCTCTATTAGGCGCGACTGCATAGAGAAGTTTAAGTCAATGAAGAAAAGTTCCGAGATAACCGAAGATGATTTAAGCTTTTATGAAAAGCAGGTTCAGGAGGAGACCGACAAGTTCTGCAAGGAAATCGACGCCCTTTCGGCCGATAAGGAAAAGGAAATCATGGAGATATAATTATCCTCCTTGTGATATATATTTTTATTTTCCGTCAATAATATCATTGAAGCCGAATTACGGAGGGATTTACTCTGCTTTTTAATAAGAAAAAGTCGGATATAAATCTGCCGACATCTATAGGAATTATAATGGACGGCAACGGACGCTGGGCGAAAAGGCGCGGGCTTCCGCGCTCTGCCGGACATTCTGCCGGCGCGCGCACCTTTAAGACAATTGCCCGCTATGCCAATAAAATCGGCATAAAATATATGACGGTTTACGCATTTTCTACCGAAAACTGGTCGCGGCCCAAGGATGAGGTTGATAATATATTAGAGCTTTTAAAGCAATATTTAAGGGACGCATCTAATTTTAAGGATGAAAATATTAAAGTAAAATTTATAGGCGATTTTAGTGAGCCGCATTTAGATGATGAGATATTAAAGCTTATAGCGGATGCTGAAAAAAGCTCCGAGAATGCTACGGGCATGCATCTTAACATAGCGCTTAACTACGGCGGACGGCAGGAAATTACAGAGGCTGTTAAGAAAATTGCTGCAAAGGCGGCCGATAAAGAAATCTGCGCAGACGATATCACGGAGCAAGTCATTGCCGACAACCTTTATACGAGCGGACAGCCTTACCCGGACCTTATTATACGGCCGAGCGGCGAGTATAGGCTTTCAAACTTTTTAATATGGCAGTCGGCCTATGCTGAGTTTTGGTTTTCCGACGTTTTGTGGCCCGACTTTAAGCCAAAGCATCTGGACAAAGCTATTGAAGATTATTCCCAGAGAAATAGGCGCTTTGGCGGAATATGATGTGTTAACTTTTGCTGTATTGCAATTTTATTGATGAATTCAAAAATGTTTAAAATCCTTTAAAATAGCGTATAGCTGATAACTATAGAAAGGGAACTTGAATGAAAAAGAGATTAATTACCGCCGCAGTAGGTATAGCATTTTTTATTGTAATTTTATTCTTTTCTGGCGGAATAGTGCTTAATATAGCTGTCAGCATACTCAGTGTTATTGCTATTTGGGAAATTTTTGTCGCTACAAAATATATAAACAACATACCGCTCCTTGTTGTAAACATGGTGTTTGCGTTTGCTGTGCCGTTTTTCCGCACGCCTTACTCTAATAATGTTAGTAAGGTGTGCATTTTGCTGTTTATAATAGCTCTGTTTGTTATTATGCTAAAGCAGAAAGTGAAAATTGAGCAAATAGGCTTAGTATTCATGCTTAATACTGTTATTTCCTTTGCTTTTTCCAGCATTATTTATTTAAGAGATTTACCAGAGAGCCCGGTATATCATCTTCAGCCGATAGACGGCGCATTCTTTATAGTATTCGCAGTTGGCGGTGCGTGGATTACTGATGCCGGCGCTTATTTTGTCGGACGTTTTCTTGGTAAGCATAAAATGGCGCCGACGATAAGTCCGCATAAGACATGGGAAGGCGCCGCCGGCGGAATAATAATTAATGTTATAGGGCTTGTTATTATATCGTGGGTATATAGCTTCTTTTATCTTAAAGATACGGGGCACATAAATTATATTGCGGTAGTTATTTACGGCGTGCTGTGCGCAGTGGCTGCCATAGTAGGCGATTTGGCAATGTCTTTTATAAAGCGCTCCTGCAATATAAAGGACTTTGGAAATATAATGCCGGGTCACGGCGGCGTGCTGGACAGGTTCGACAGCCTATTGCTTGTAGCTCCGCTGCTTTATGTCATGCTGCCGCTGCTGCCGATTGTTATTAGATAATTTAGCATCAAAAGCCCGCATGACTACGAGAAAGGGAAACCTCAGCGATAGTAGTTGTTATAGTTATAATGTGCAGTGAAACAGGCGGCAGTAGGGAGATAATATTAAATGTTTTATCATGCTTCTCCGGTAAAGGGGCTGAAGCTTTTAACACCGCATGTATCAAATCACGGCCGGCCGCTTGTTTATATGTCGTCAAAGCGTGAAAATGTGCTTGTTTATCTCAGCAATGCGGTAGAAAAATTTTGCAGAGAAGCCGGATTAGTATATTCCGGCGCTTATTATAAATGGGCGAGCTACGGCTTTAACAGCGACGGTATACTTGTATTAGAGGAATATTATTTAAACGCGACGGCCGATACTTATAAAGGAGTATCGGGCTTTATATATACTACTGATAAGCTGGAAAACTATACTAACCAGGCGGATATTCCCTTTGCTGTAATCTCTGAAAGCCCAGTCAAAGTTACCGGGTGCGAAGAAGTGCCGGACGCATACGACGCTATAATGGACGCCGCTGAAAACGGCAGTATTATTGTAAAAAGCTTTGAGCAAAACAGTAAGGATAAACTTTTATGGATTAAGCGTATTGTTTCGGCGGAGTATGAAAAGGCAAAGGCACATCCTGAATATCGAGCGTTTTTAAGAGCAAAATTTCCGTTTTGCGCGCAGTAAGGATTTTTTTACCTGGTAATACTTTCGAAGTATATTTTTTGTTGCATACGATACATAAAAACAGTCATTCTAAAATAATTCTGATGAAAATATCAGATAGAATTTAGGCGGGCATGAAAATGAAAAATGTTATAGTTTTGGGCTCAACAGGTTCAATAGGCAGGCAGACGCTGAGCGTATGCAGAAATCTTGGCTATAGAGTAACGGCTATAGCCGCCGGCAGCAATATTGAGCTTATGGAGCAGCAGATAAGAGAATTTAATCCATTACTGGCCGCCGTTGCTGATAAAAGCAAAGCGGCTGAGCTGAAAGTTAGGGTAGCCGATACTGATACAAAGGTGCTGTCAGGCGAGGACGGCATATGTGAAGCAGCCGTATGCAAGCAGGGCGACATTGTTCTCAGCGCTATAGTAGGAATTGCCGGGCTGAGGCCGACGGCGGAGGCGATTAAGTGCAAAAAGGACATAGCGCTGGCAAACAAAGAGACTTTGGTTACTGCCGGACATATAATAATGCCCATGGCAAAAGAATATGGCGTGAAAATCCTGCCGGTGGACAGCGAACACTCGGCGGTTTTTCAGTCTTTGGCTGGAAATGAGAATAATAAAATTAAATCTATTATATTAACTGCGTCCGGCGGGCCGTTTTTTGGATACAGCAAAGAGCAGCTTAGAGATGTAACCGTTTCTCAGGCGCTTAAGCATCCCAGCTGGAGTATGGGTGCAAAAATCACGATAGATTCTGCCACAATGATGAATAAGGGACTGGAAATAATAGAGGCAGCGCATCTGTTCAACATAGGCGTCGATGATATACAGGTGGTAATACACCGCGAGAGCATACTGCATTCGGCGGTGGAGTATGAAGATAATTCAGTCATAGGCCAAATGGGTGCGCCGGATATGCGCACGGCTATTCAATATGCTTTTACATATCCTAAAAGATGCGCATCTGAAGTTAAACGATTAAATTTTTCAGAGCTTGGCAAAATGACATTTTATGCTCCTGATGATATGGTATTTCCTGCAATGTCTTTATGTAGAGCGGCTTTTAAGCGCGGCGGCAATGCTCCGGCAGTTCTTAATGGAGCAAATGAGGCTGCGGTGGGACTTTTCTTAAACGGAAAAATAGGATTTACAGATATCACTGAAGCTGTTAAAGGCGCGATAGATAATATAAATTTAAAAAATGCAGATACTATAGAGGCCGTGCTTGAAGCGGACAAAGAGGCACGCAGTTATGTATCAAATTTGGGTTGATTTTTTCTGTTTTCGATTATAGATTTTTTAGTACGTAATAGATATCAAAAAAATCAAATAGAAAATCAGCAGATTTACAGATGTACGACGTATTGATTGCCGGATGGCGGCAGAATTATAAGATAAGACGGCGTATTGTCATCATATTGCCAACTATTATTGTTTTAAAATATAAAAATTAATAGTATATTTATTAATAAGATAAATTTAGCGTTTAAAATTAAACGGGACAATAGTAATATGTAATTGAAATCGTATAGAGGTGGTAA
>USGR01000083.1 GCA_900554165.1 uncultured Oscillospiraceae bacterium
ATATAAAACAGCATGCTATGGTCGATTGAGCAAATAGGTGCTTATCTCTTAACTCTTATCTATTTAACCTATTTGCCTATGACCAATATTTTCTCACTGTCTCTAAAAATAATCTAATATGCATTAATTATTATTGTTCGCTCCAGCACTTCGGCGGCAACCTTAACTAAATGTTTAAGCTACGCGTAATTTGGAAAAATTGCAGAGAACAGCTTAACTGCACACAGACATAAATTAAATCATGTCTTGAACCGTAGCGGAAATACCATCTATTATCTCGTCCTTAGATGCAGTATAAAGCAGAAGTGTCGAAGAATATATAAAGGCGGAATTTTTTATAAATCTCTCTTTTATCATTTCTGCCTGAAGCTTATCCGGCACGGCTATAACGCTGCGCATCATAAGATGACCGCGGTCTTTAACCTCACATATTACGTCAAACCCATTTTCACTTTCACAAATAACAGCGCTGTTGTCCTTACAGTTTTGATATATACGAGCTGCCTGCATAGCGCTGTGCACCGCCTTGTCGCGCACGGAAATTGGAAGCGCCGTATCGAGCTCAGATACTATCCTTTCTCCGCTTTCGCTAAGGCTGTACAGTTCATCCTTTTCATATATATGTCCAAGATTGTTAAGCTCATTAACCGCCTGCAGTGTCTCAAAATAATTTACCAGTCCGTCGGCTGAAAGTATATCGGCTATCTGCTTGCCGGTAAGGCCTAAATCTACGCATTTTATCATATAGCAAATGAGTATTTTTATCTGATTTTTATCGGTAAGTCCTCCGGGCTCTATACCGGAAGAAAATGCATTATTATTCATATAATTCCTCCTCTAAATATTTTACACTTTGTTGTGCTGCACGTCAATAGTCATGGCAAATATCGTCGTATATGCTCAAAAAGCTATTGTTGACTTTAGGACAATAAATATTTATAATTATTTAGTATGGATTACTATTTTTTGGCATCAAATTTATGAAACAGGGTGTGTATTTTGGGTATAAATTTTCTCTCATTTGGCAGCGCGCTTCCTGAGGGCGTAGTTACTAACGACGACCTCAGTCATATGGTTGAAACAAACGATGAATGGATATATACGCGTACCGGCATAAAGCAGCGTCATGTTGCGATTAATGAGAATACGGTTTCGCTTGGAACTTATGCAGCAGAGAAGGCTATAAGCAAAGCCGGAATAGATAAAAATGAAATAGACTTGGTGGTATGCGCCACCATAACTCCGGACACAAGCTTTCCGTCTACGGCCGGCATGGTTCGGCAGAAGATAGGGCTTAGAGATATTCCGGCACTTGATGTCTGCGGCGTGGCATGCGCGGGATTTATATATGCTGCTTCCGTTGCGCAGGGATTAATGGCGACAGGCGGTTATAAAACAGCACTCGTTCTGGGCGCCGAGACGCTCAGCAAAATAACCGACTGGTCCGACCGCTCCAGCTGCATTCTTTTCGGCGACGGCGCCGGCGCAGCAATACTTCGCAGCGGCGATGGAAATGGGATTATAACATATAACTTAGACGGCATAAACGACGTAGACGAATATCTAATATGCCGATATCCTGCAAGCGACAGTCCATTTTACAAGGGCGAACAGGTAGACTATACAAAAATGAAAATGAACGGAAATAAGGTTTTCACTTTTGGCATTAATTCCGTTATAGGCGGAGTAACAGAGATGCTTTCACGCTCTGGACTTACGGCCGACGATATAAAATGGATTGTACCACATCAGGCGAATTACAGAATAATATCCTCTGCGGCGCATCGGCTGAATATTCCGGTGGAAAAGTTCTATGTAAATATAGACCACGTCGGCAATACATCATCAGCCAGCATACCCATTGCTTTAGATGAGATGACCGACCAAGGCTTAGTCCAGAAAGGCGATAAAATAATATTGGTCGGCTTTGGCGGCGGACTTGCCGCCGGCTCAATGCTTATTGAGCTATAGTCAGACGTGCTTGCGATGCGTATGCGTCGTAAATTTCTGATTGAATGTTTATAGACGTTTGGCGCTAATAAAAATCTTGGCCAAGTTTTGCTCAGATTACTTAACGGATATAAATTGGTCCAATAAAAATTATTACTATATTTATAATGGAGTGTTAATATGAAAATAGCGGCGGTATTTTCCGGGCAGGGAGCTCAGAAAGCCGGTATGGGAAAATCCTTTTATGATAGCAGCAAGGCGGCAAAGGACATACTTGACAGTATTCCTTCGCGTATGCTTGAATACTGCTTTGACGGTAGTGATGAAGAGCTGAGCCGCACAGAAATAACACAGCCATGTCTGTATGCGGTATCCTGCGCAGGCGCTGCGGCGCTGAACGAAGCTTTTGCGAAAAACGGCCTTGAAATATCTATGGCGGCGGGATTTAGCCTTGGTGAATATTCCGCGTTGTGCTTCGGCGGCGTTTTTAGCTTTAGCGACGGCTTTGAAATAGTTTCCAACAGAGGCCGCTGGATGGCAGAGGCCGCCGGAGACGGAAAATCAGGTATGGCGGCGGTTATAGGCACTATTGATAAAATAAACGAAGCGGTAGACTATGCCTCGGACGCAGGTATGATACTGCCGGTAAATTATAATTCGCCTAAGCAGACGGTTGTTGCCGGCGAGAACGCCGCTCTTGCAAAATTCACCGAAAAGGCTTCGGAAATGGGGCTGAGAGTTGTCCCGCTGAGCGTAAGCGGCGCTTTTCACAGTCCGCTTATGTCGGGTGCGGCAGATAAGCTTAAGAACTTGCTTTCAAATTATCAGCTTAACAGTCCGTGCATTCCTATATATTCAAACGTAACGGCGAAGCCTTTTGCCGACAGCGGACTTGCAGAGCAGATAAGCCAGCAAACAAAAAGCCCTGTTAAATGGGAAGAAACGGTGCGCAATATGATAAACGACGGTGCAGATATCTTTATTGAAATAGGCGCCGGTTCAACGCTGTGCGGCCTTATAAGGCGCATAGATAAAAGCGTCACTACTTACTGTGCTGAGAACATGGAAGGCCTTAAAGAGGCCGTAGCAGCCATAATGGAGCGCGTTTAATATAAGGAATTTCTCATATGCGGCACGCGTTAGAGGAACAGTCGCTTTTGTGCCGGCCATATAGATTTATATACAGCCTGCGGCACCTGATAATCTACTGCACTTTCAAGCTTGTTGGCGATAAAAATATCGTATATCTATTGCTGCGCCGGCAAGATAAACATAAAGGCCATTTCTGTTGGCGTCTGATATTATTGCCAAGAGAAAATATTTATTTCCTTGCGGTAGCGCGCAATGAAGGGTACGGTGTTGCTGTCGTCGAGCAGCTTGACCACGTTTTCCACATATTGTTCCTTCTGCCCGAGTTCGCGGGCGAGGATTTGAATGATCGTTTCCATAAGACACTCCTTTGCAGTCAGGACTATTGTACCACATTTCCTGCGTGGGGAAAACGAAAAGAGGCTGTCGAAAAACATAGTTTTTCGAACTGCCTCTCGATTGAAACCACGCTTTCAATCGAAATTCCGCTGTCCGCGCGCCCTATGGCTGTCTGCAGGCCATTGTCTTTCATTTGCCGCCTGCGGCAT
The DNA here is from genome assembly GCA_900554165.1 of uncultured Oscillospiraceae bacterium. The sequence continues at coordinate 3,588 of USGR01000083.1, forward strand.
TTTTAATGAGTAGCACACTTGCCAGCGGTTTGTATAAAAAGATTTTCAGAATCGTCGGATACAGCCCTGTAAGAATGAAGTAGGCATATACTGTTAAAATAAGCAAAAATTAAAGTTTATTACTGCATAAACAATATGCTTGACCATCATTCCGCCACCTGATTACTGCTTTCGAACGGGTCTTGATACAGCAAAAGCCTTGCCTGCACTTTGGCAGATCAGGCCAGGCTTTATTTATCGTTTGATCACATTTCCAGTGTGATTCGGATTATTTTATATTAGTCAGCGGTTATCCGATCGATATCATCAAGTTTTGTTTGACACCATTGATTTAGCAGCAAAAAAATTATATAATTAGATAAAATTATAAAATGTGTGATGTCATATGAAAGTTACATTAAAACAGATTGCAGAAAAAACCGGCGTATCGATCAACACTGTATCGCTTGCGCTGCGGGGGATGTCCAGCATCAGCGATGAAACCCGGGAAAGAGTGGTGCGGGCGGCGCGCGAGCTGGGGTATCACAAGCAGCTGAAAACGCCGGCAGGCAGACGGAATCTGTGTCTGGTATCGACCGGGATGCATTTGCAGGATTCCTACTTTTACATGGAGTTTTATCAGCTTTTCCTGAGTTACGCCTCCGCGCATGGGTATACCATGCTCGCAATGGAAGCCGAGTATTTTCAGAATAACCCTGCCGAGATCCGCGAACGGCTGGAGCAGTCCGCCATCGGCGGCATTCTGTCCCTGGGGGATATGAAGGAGGAAATGTTTCAAAACCTGTACCAAAGCGGCCTTCCGGTCGTGGCGGTTGGCGCACGGTATTATAAGAGCCCTGTGTGCACCTTTATTGAGGATAACCAGATGGCAGCGCATCAGGCGGTGCGGTTCCTGCTCGAAAGTGGCTACACACGCATTGGGTTTGCCGGCAGTCCACTGCACAGCATCGCGTTTTCCGAGCGGTATTTCGCATTTCGGCAGGCTTGCTACACAGCGGGACTGTCAGTCAGGCCGGATGATGAATGGCTTGAACTGATGCCGGAGCATGGCGTAGCAGAAAACGAAAGGCAGATTCTGAGCCGGCTGGATGCTGGCGCAGACTTGCCGGAAGCATTCTTCTGCGCACATGACCTGCTTGCTATTTCCATGATGAAGGTGTTCCGGCAGCAGGGACTTCGCGTACCCGAAGATGTTGCATTGATTGGTGTGGACTATAACCCGATCGGGCAGATCATGGAACCACGTCTGACTTCTGTTGATGTGTGCTGCCGGGCGCAGGCCGAAGCGGCAGTGCGCAAACTGATTGCGTTTATCGAATCCGGCACATATTCCCCGGCAAGGATACTGCTTCCGACCGTGCTGCGGGTTGGTGGAACAGTGCAGGACCGAAGAAAACAGGACAGGGGCTGACCGAAAGTCTCCGGAGATTCCGGAGACTTTTTTTATTGGAAATTTGGCAATATGAATATTAATTTTATAGGAATCATGCGGTTTCATAAAAAGTTTCGGAATGTACTGTTGATATGAACAAAAGATTTCCTGCGCTGCTGTGCAGAGGCATGAATCATTTTGATATTTAATGTTATTTTAATATTAAATATCGATTTAAATTATTTGACAGAACGTGTGAAGAATGTTAATATGCACTCGTGAAGAAGAGGAAAAGGGAAAGACCTGCTAATAAAAGTCAAGTAGAAATTTCAGATTTTTAGTGAAGCAAAAA
>USGR01000084.1 GCA_900554165.1 uncultured Oscillospiraceae bacterium
CACAGAGTAGATCGTCGGCAGCGTCAGATGTGTCTAGGAGACAGGCTATAAGGGCCGGGGACGTATCAAGTGAGCGCGAGCTTATGGAGCTTGTGAAAAAAGTAGTGGTGGAAAAGAGCATAAAATTCTGTCCGCACGGCCGCCCGACAGCGTTTGTGCTTACTCGAAAAGAACTGGAGAAGCAGTTTAAAAGAATAGTATAACTGCAGTCTTGCAGAAGCTTCTTAAGACTGTCTATAGGCTTTTAGGCTGATATTGGAAACTGCATTTAATGCAGCAAATGCGTCTGTGCCATGTGAGCTTTAAGCCCGGACTGACGTGATGAAAGCTTATGTTTGAATAAATAATTTTAAGTAAAGGGTGCTTGGTGTGCAAAGGAATATACCAGTTATTGCAGTGGTGGGTCCGACGGCCTCTGGTAAAACTGCGCTTGCGGCGCGGCTGGCGCTCTATTTTGGCGGCGAAGTAATATCCGCCGACTCAATACAGATATATGACGGGATGGACATAGCGACGGCCAAGCCCACTTTGGATGAAATGCTGGGTGTGTCGCATTATATGATAGGATTTTTGCCGCCGCAGTGCGAGTATTCGGTAGCGGAATATACAGTGCTTGCAGCAAAAATTATAAGGCATATAAACCGCAGGGGCAAAGTGAGCGTAATTGCCGGCGGAACGGGGCTGTATATAGATTCTTTACTGAACAATATAAAATTTTCCAATGTCTCGCCTGACATTAAGCTGCGTAATGAACTGCGCAGCGCAGCGCAGGAAAAAGGAAACGGATATCTGCATAACATTCTAAAGCAATGTGACAGGGACGCTGCGGAAAAAATAAGCGAAAACGACGTGCTGCGAATTGTACGCGCAATAGAGGCGTATAAGCTAAGCGGCAAGACTGCGGCGCAGCGGGAAAGCGAGTCAAAAGCGTCGCCGGCGGAATACAGCACGTTTTATATCGGGCTTGATTTTCATGACCGGCAGCGGCTGTACGACAGAATTAATATACGCGTCGATGCTATGGTCGAGGCGGGGCTTATAGACGAGGCGAAATTTTTCTTAGGCTCAAACATCTCAAAGACCGCCATGAATGCGATAGGCTATAAAGAGCTTATGCCGTTTGTTTCCGGCGAGGCTAATCTCGATGAATGCATTGAAAAAATAAAGATGGATACAAGGCGGTATGCAAAGCGTCAGCTCACATGGTTCAGGCGCAACAAATCGGTTAACTGGATAGATGTGCAGGATAAGTCCGCCGAGGAAATTTTCGACGAGGCGAAAAAGCTTATAGAGAGCAGCACACTTTTCAAGTTAGCGCAACGATAATGGTAAAAAGCGGTTTTTTTCTGCGTCAATATATGCTATAATAAACGAGATAAATTACTATATATGGAGTAAAGTCCGTTTTTGTTAACACAAAATTAAATTATATATGTTAACATAGTAGTCTGATAAGAGAGAGCGTACAAATTTTTTGCAGTGAGGTATGTGTGCAGGTGTGCTTGCTTTGACTGAGCGGCATGGGCGCAAAAGCTTTACTTATATCAGCCGCATTAATACAGTGCTGCAATAATGCAGAGTCATTTGTATATTATGGACATGCTGCTTTATTTGATAAAGCTTTTAAAACATGCAGACTTTATATATCAAAATTTAGATTGCTAAATTTATGTTGAAAGCGATACAGAGGCATATTGGGCATTTTTGCCATTATCGCCGATGTGCAACTTTTTAATATATCGTGTTAATGCAGACGCTCGATATATATTTTTCAGGATGTGGTATTGTTGAGAAGAAACATATTTAAAACCATAGGCGTCGCATTGGTGGCGGTTTTACTGGTTGCATATATATCTGTTCAGGCTGTAAATGCACTAACAGCATATAAGACGGAAATGGCAGTAATGCACTCTGCCTATGACAGCATAGAGTGCAATGGGTTTATAATAAGGGATGAAAGCGTGCTGTCTGGAAGCGGCAGCGGTATACTGAGATACGTTTTAAAGGACGGAGAGCGGGTGTCTAAAAACGGCGTGGTAGCCGAAGCCTATTCTACAGAGGAAGCGGTTTATGCAAAAGAGGAATATGACGAACTGACGGAGCGCATAAACCGAATGGAGGAATCGGAGCGTCAGGCAAAGGGCGGAAGCGTTAATCTTGAGACGATAAACACTCAGGCGCGCAGCAACTTGCTTGATATGCTGTCGGCTTTTGACGACGGCGATATGGACAGCGTTTATGATATATCAGAGGAATATCTTGATTTAATAAACCGCCGTCAGATACTTACGGGCGACCTGGACGGCTATGGCACGCTGATATCCGAGCTTAAATCGCAGCGGGATGCTGCAGCGGCTAAAATGCAGACATCTTCAAGCAGTATACGCTCGGCTAATTCTGGATATTTTATAAAGAGCGTTGACGGTTATGAGAATTCGATATCGGTAGACGAGCTTGCCAATATTACTCCTGATATGTTAAACTCCGTGACAGCGACTGACATGGGCGACGCCATAGGCAAGGTAGTAGGCGACTATGACTGGTATATTGCAACAGAGATTGATAATACGACTGCTATGTCGCTTGCGGTGGGGCAGACTTATTCTATAGATTTCAACATTGATTCTGCTGAAAAGGTGCCGGCGACAGTAAAGTATATGAACCGTTTTGACAATACTACGGTGGTTGTGTTTTCCTGCAGCTATATGAACAGTACGCTTGCGCATCTGCGGAGCTGTCAAATTGAGGTAATACTGAAAGAATACAGCGGCCTTGTGGTTAACACCGAAGCGGTACGCATTGTAGACGATGTAAAGGGCGTATACGTTGACAATGGGTATATGATAAAGTTTAAGCCTATAGAGGTAATATATACGGGTGACGGATATATGCTTTGCAAGGTGTCGGAAGATAAAAGCGGGCTTGTGCTTTACGATGAAGTTGTAATTGGAGGAAGGAATCTTTATGACGGAAAAATTGTCGCATGAGGAAATTGAGGCAAAAAAAAGGGCTTTTGATGAAAACTATAAAGAAGTGTTGTATAATATAGGCGAAGCGGCGGTTAAATCGGGACGCAAGGTTGAGGATATACGCCTGCTGGCGGCTACAAAAACCGTAGACGTCTCTGTTATAAATCATGCTGTAGAGAGCGGAATAAAGCTCATAGGCGAAAACAGGGTTCAGGAATATTTGTCAAAAAAGGACGAGTTGCTGCCGTGTGAGTTCCATTTTATAGGCCGGCTTCAGACAAACAAGGTAAAATATCTAATAGGCAATGCGGCTATGATACAATCGGTCGACACCATAAAACTTGCACAGGAGATAGGCCGGCTTAGTGTGAAAAATAATACAAGCACTGATATACTCCTCGAGGTAAATATTGGCAAAGAGGAGTCGAAAGCGGGCTTTATGCCGGAAGAGATTATGGAAAAATACCATGAAATCAGCGAAATTGCGGGCATAAGACTAAGAGGAATAATGGCCATACCGCCGGTTTGTGAAGAGGGCGGAGAGAAAAATCGTGAATATTTTAGAAAAATACACAAACTATTTGTTGACATGCAGGCACAAAAATTAGATAATAGTATTATTGATACGATGTCTGTCGGCATGTCGGATGATTATGCCGAGGCGATACTTGAAGGTTCAAACATGGTGCGCATAGGCTCTGCGCTGTTTGGAAAAAGAATATATTTTTAGGAGTGTTTTTAGATGGCATTTATGGACAAGATAAAGAACATATTCAATGTTTCTGAAGAGGATTATTACGACGATCTTCCTGAAGACAGCGATTTTGAAGATACAAATGAAGATGCAAAGGAGCCAAAATCGGTTTACGACGACTATGATTTTTCCTCTTCTTCTTCCTCCTCATCATCCTCTTCGGCATCGTCATATTCATCCTCAAGGCCGCGCAGTGACGACTTTTCGGACAAGCGCAACAAGGTGGTCAATATAAATGCTACGACCAAGCTTCAGGTGGTGCTTGTAAAGCCGGAGCGCTTTGACGATGCGCCGTCAATTGCCGATCATCTCAACGCTAAGCGTACAGTAGTGCTTAACCTTGAATCTACAAGCAAGGACGTTGCGCGCAGGCTGGTAGACTTTTTAAGCGGCGTCGCATATGCAAACAACGGCCAGCTTAAAAGGGTTGCAAACAGCACATTTATAATTACTCCGTTTAATGTTGATATAATGGGCGACCTGCTTATAGACGAGCTGGAAAACAGCGGCCTTTATATTTAAATATATAAGCCTGTCTTAAAAAGTATGTATTAAGAGAATTTATTTTAATATACATATTATAAAAGCTTGTGGGCTTAATTTAAAATTATATTTTTATCAGATATAAGTTTTGGGAGGTAATTATAAATGTTTACTCCGGAAGAAATTCGCAGTGTAGAGTTTAATAAATCAACAGTGGGCGGCTATAAATCTACAGATGTTGATTATTTTATTGAGGATGTTGCCATTACGGTTGAGACGCTTAATAAGGAGAACGCCGAGCTGAAAAAGAAGCTTGAGGTACTTGCGTCAAAGATAGAAGAGTATCGCAGTGATGAGGACAGCATACATATAGCGCTTGTAAATGCGCAGCGCCTGGCTGACCAGCTTAAAAAGGATGCCCAGAAAACGCATGATGAACTTGTGGGCAAGGCCGAGGAAAAGCGCGATAAGCTTGTGTCAGAAGCGCAGGCACAGTCGGCAGAGATGATGGAAGAAGCGAAAAAACGCGCTACCGACCTAATAGCTGATGCTACCGAAAAAGCGGAGGCAATATTAAATGCTGCCAATACGAGCGTTGCGTCTCAGCATGATGCGTATATAAAGATAAAAGAGGATGCTTCGAATTTCAGAGGCAGATTGCTTTCATATTATAAGGCGCATCTTGAGCAGATAGACAAGCTGTCGGAGCTGCTGGACGCCGACCCCATTTCTGCGGCGGAGGAAGCAGTAGATAACCTCGGCGGCAATCATATATTAAACGACGATTTTCAGATAGAAATAAAGCCAATTGACATAGATGATGACGAATCTGATGTGGAGCCTGTGGGGGATGTTTCTGCAGAATATGAGCCGCAGCAGGTTGAGATGAGCGATAAATCGGATGAGCGGGAGATATACTCAGAAGAGGCTGAGATAAGCGACGGCGCAGCGGAAGCGGCGTCTGATAATACAGCAAATCAGTATGAAAGCGGCGGAGCTTATGCTGAGACAAATGCGCCTGCAGAGGCTGAAATGGCACAGGGCTATTCTTTTAAGAGCGAGGTTAATTCGGAGATAAATACTTCTGCTCAGTCTGAT
>USGR01000085.1 GCA_900554165.1 uncultured Oscillospiraceae bacterium
AGCTTATACCGCAAAATCGGCTTTTAAAATGAGCCGCCGGCTTATGAGGAATTTCAGCTTACAGCCGGCCTGCACATAATATATTTTACGCTGAGTGCGTTAGCAGCGGCAGAATACAACATTAATTATGAAATTAGATTATCATAAAGAACAGGTGATAAAAAATATGCAGAAGGACAAAATCGTTATAAAAGGCGCGAGGGAGAATAATCTTAAAAACATAGACGTAGAAATTCCCCGCGACGCGCTGGTGGTATTTACGGGACTTTCCGGCTCCGGCAAATCCTCCCTGGCATTTGACACGCTGTATGCGGAGGGGCAGAGGAGATATATCGAATCCCTTTCATCATACGCCCGCATGTTCTTGGGTCAGATGGAGAAGCCGGACGTCGACAGCATAGACGGACTTTCCCCCTCAATATCGATAGACCAGAAAACGACCTCCAAAAATCCGCGTTCCACCGTCGGAACGGTGACGGAGATTTACGACTATCTCCGCCTGCTTTATGCGCGCATCGGCGTGCCGCACTGCCCAATCTGCGGTAAGGAGATTAAGCAGCAGAGCGTCGACCAGATAGTTGAAAAGGTCATGCAGCTTGAGGAGCGCACGAAGATACAGGTATTGGCTCCTGTGGTGCGCGGCCGCAAGGGCGAGCATAAAAAGGAGCTGGAGGCGGCCAAAAAATCCGGATTTGTCAGGGTGCGCGCCGACGGCATAATGTACGATTTGTCTGAGGATATATCACTTGAGAAAAATAAAAAGCATAATGTTGAAATTGTCGTCGACCGCCTTGTTATAAAGAGCGATATAGAAGGCCGGCTGGCCGATTCCATTGAAATAGCCTGCAGCCTTGCAAAGGGGCTTGTTATAATAGACGTGGTGGACGGCGAGGAAATGCTCTTTTCCCAGAGCTATGCCTGTCCCGACCACGGCATAAGCGTTGACGAGATGTCGCCGCGCATGTTTTCTTTCAACAATCCTTTCGGCGCCTGCCCGACCTGTACAGGGCTCGGCATGTTCATGAAAGTCGACCCCGACCTTGTGGTGCCGAACAAGGACTTGACAATAAATCAGGGCGCAATAAAGGCCATGGGCTGGATGAATTTAGACGGCAAGAGCATATCGTCGAGATTTCTGATGGCAGTGGCAAAGAAGTACGATTTTTCGCTGGATGTCCCGTATAAGGATTTACCACAGCGTGCAAAGGACGTGCTTATGTACGGACTTCCCGAGGGTGAAAAGGTAACGGTGCGACTTGCAAACGGCCGCTCGTTTGAATCAAAGTTTGGCGGATTTATAGACGACTTGGAGCGCAAATACAAAGAATCCACCAGCGAGTGGGTAAAGTCGGAGATTGAAGCGCAGATGACGGCGGAGGTCTGCCCCGACTGCGGCGGACGCCGGCTTAAGCCAATGTCGCTGGCAGTGACGGTAGGCGGCATAAATATTATGGACTTCTGTGACATGAGCGTCGCCAAAGCGCTGGAGTTCATGGACAGTCACATACTTTCCGAGCGCGATATGATGATAGCGCGTCTCATAGTAAAGGAAATACGCGAGCGTCTCAACTTTTTAAAAAGCGTGGGACTGGAATATCTAACCCTATCGCGTTCCTCCGGCACACTTTCGGGCGGCGAGAGCCAGCGCATACGTCTTGCGACGCAGATAGGCTCGTCGCTGATGGGCGTGCTTTATATACTCGACGAGCCGAGCATAGGCCTGCACCAGCGCGACAACGACAAGCTGCTGGATACGCTGCGCCGTCTGCGTGACCTCGGCAATACTCTTATAGTTGTTGAGCACGACGAGGACACTATGCGCGCGGCGGACTATATAGTCGACATCGGACCGGGGGCCGGAATACACGGCGGCGAGGTGGTGTGCGCCGGCACTGAAAAGGACATAGAAAACTGCAGTAAATCCATAACCGGCGATTATCTCTCCGGCCGTAAAAAAATTCCGGTGCCTAAAAAGAGACGCGAGGGCAACGGCAAATCGCTTATTATAAGGGGCGCTGAGGAAAATAATCTCAAAAAGATTGACGTAGAAATTCCGCTCGGAAAATTCGTAGCGGTTACGGGTGTTTCCGGCTCCGGCAAGTCCTCGCTTATAAACGAGATACTCTATAAAAGACTGGCGGGAGAGCTTAACCGCGCCAGAATAAAACCGGGCAAGCATGCCGATATAGAGGGCATAGACGCGCTGGACAAGGTTATAAACATAAATCAGGCGCCGATAGGCCGCACTCCGCGCTCAAACCCGGCGACATATACCGGCGTGTTCAACGACATACGCGAGCTTTATGCAAACACGCAGGATGCCAAGATGCGTGGCTACAACGCCGGCAGATTTTCCTTTAACGTCCGCGGCGGCCGCTGCGAGTCATGCCAGGGCGACGGCATAATAAAGATAGCTATGCACTTTTTGCCGGACATATATGTTCCGTGCGAGGTGTGCAAAGGCAAGCGCTACAACCGTGAAACGCTGGAGGTAAAATTCAAGGGTAAAAATATATACGATGTGCTTGATATGACGGTGGAGGAGGCGCTGGACTTCTTTTCCTCTATACCGAAAATAAAGCGCAAGCTGCAGACGCTTTACGACGTTGGATTGGGATATATAAAGGTTGGCCAGCCGGCGACAACGCTTTCCGGCGGCGAAGCGCAGCGCGTGAAGCTTGCGACAGAGCTTTCGCGCCGCGCAACGGGCAGGACAATATATATACTTGACGAGCCGACCACAGGTCTTCACACCGCCGACGTGCATAAGCTTATCGAGGTGCTTGACAGCTTAGTGGATAAGGGCAATACTGTTGTTGTAATCGAGCATAATTTGGACGTTATAAAGTGTGCCGACCATATCATCGACCTTGGGCCCGAGGGCGGTGACAACGGCGGAACGATAGTCGTCAGCGGTACGCCGGAACAGGTGGCTAAATGCAGACGGTCGTATACGGGTCAGTATTTAAAAGACATGCTTAAGCGATAATATCACCGGATTATTAATATGTGTAATATTTGCCAATATTGTGCTTAAATAGCTGTGCAGCACTATAGATATGAGCAGTTTTTGCGCATATCTGGTAAAACGGCAAGTTATATGCTATACTTTTGATGCAGCGGCGACAGGAATCTTTAAAATTTACACATTATTAATGGATTTTTTAATTCAGTTACGTTAATATATGTAATATTAATTACGGAGAGAGCGGCATTGATAGGATATGTAAAAATATATAAGCCAGAGCTCAGGGTAATAGATTATGAGTTATATAGGGCGGTTTATTGTTCGCTTTGCCGTCAGATGGGCAAGCTGTACGGCCCGTTTGCTCGCTTTGCTCTTAATTACGATTTTACTTTTTTATCTCTTCTTGAGATTTCGCAAAAACAAGAATGCCCGGTTTATAAAAAGGCGAGATGTGTGTTTAATCCGCTGGTTAGATGCAACAACGTAAAGGAATGCGGAGATGAGCTTTCATATGCCGCCGACGCCGCTATAATAACGTCTTATTACAAGGTAAAGGATAATCTAAAGGATAAGGGGATGTCAAAGCGGATAAAATCGGGGCTTATATATCCGCTGTTTGCGCTCTTTTACCGCAAGGCAAAAAAACGCAGTCCTAAAGTGGATGAATATGTAAAAGAATATATCGCCGCACAGGATGATGTTGAGCGTCAGTGCAGCGACAGCATAGACAAGGCGGCCGAACCGACGGCGATAATGCTGCAGCGGCTGTTTGAAGATATTGGAGAGGGCGATATATCAAAGCGGGTGCTGTCGCGCATAGGCTACTGCATAGGCAAATGGATTTATTTGATGGATGCTGCAGATGACTTGGAATCTGATGTAAAGCTAAAAAATTATAATGTATTAGCGGTAAAGTTTGGCATAAAAGAATATGATGAATTGCTTATAAAAAAGGCGAGAGAATATATAACATTCACCTTAAACGTTTGCCGAACTGAAGCGGCGGCTTCTGCGCAGCTGCTTGATGTAAACAGATATCATGATATTATAGATAATATACTGTATTTAGGACTTGAATATACGCAAAATAATGTTATACTCAGAAAGAAAGTGTCAAAAAATACATATGCTCTTTCTGATAAATAATAAAAGTATTTAGCCCAATGGGCGGAATGGAAGAATGTGAATGAAAGACCCATATTCCGTATTAGGCGTTGACAGAAACGCGACCGATGAGCAGATAAAGTCTGCATACCGCGAGCTGGCGCGCAAATATCACCCGGACAATTACAACGACAATCCGCTGTCAGACCTTGCAAACGAGAAGATGAAAGAAATAAACGACGCTTACGACACCATTATGAACGAGCGTTCGTCAAAGGGACAAAGCGGAAGTTATAGTGGTGGATATACCTCTTACTCGTCGTCAAATTTTAATGATATAAGAAGCCTTATAACAAGCGGCCGGCTCGAGGAAGCGCAGGAGCTGCTTGACGGCGTTCCGGTGCAGGACAGGGATGCTGAGTGGTATTTTTTAAACGGCAGCGTACTTTATAAACGCGGCTGGTTTGATGATGCATATACCAGTTTTTCAACGGCCTGCCGCATGAATCCGTCTAATCCGGAATATAAAGCGGCGCTTGACAATATATCACGCCAGCGCAGCGGTTTTACAGGCTATAATAATGGCCGCCGTGCGGGCAATACCGGCTGCAGCGCATGCGATGTATGTTCAAGTCTTATATGTGCCGACTGCTGCTGCGAATGCATGGGCGGAGATTTTATACCATGCTGCTGATGGGGGTTATAGCTTGAAGCACACGGGCAAAATAGCGGTTGGCGGTATAATATCGGCGCTTGCGCTTGCCGTCATGTTCGCGTCATATTTTCCGTATCTCACATATGCCGTGCCGGCTATTGCTGGTACTATACTTATAGTAATAGTTATAGAGATAGACTTTAAATGGGCAATGCTTGTGTATGCGGTAATAGCGGTATTATCCATGTTTTTGATGGAGCCGGAGGCCAAAATACTCTTTACCTTTTTCTTTGGATATTATCCTGTGTTGAAATTTAAGGTAGATAAGATAAGGTTTAAAGTAGTAAGATGGATAACGAAATTTGCAATATTTAATGCCGCCATAGTACTTGCCTATTTAGTATTTATATTTATTTTCCAGATGCCGATAGACGATATGGGTGCTTTTGGAAAATGGGCCGTTGCAGGGGTATGGCTGCTTGGAAATGTTGTATTTGTAATATACGATTATGCTGAAAGTGAAATGACGGCACAGTATATAAGAACACTGCATC
>USGR01000086.1 GCA_900554165.1 uncultured Oscillospiraceae bacterium
TTTTCATTTTTTCATCTTTGATGTGCGTCAGCACACCGGCGGCATCAAAATCAAAAGTTTATCCCTGCCGCCAACATTTTAGGTGCGAAGCATTTTTAAGCAAGAAGGTTTTCATACGAGCAATGCATAAATTTTTACCATACTGCCGTATGGCAAAAATTTTAACGCAGTCTACGCGGAAAGAAGCCGCTGAAAACCGTATTCTATTCGACACCCAGCAGCTTAAGCTAAGTTAAAATATTAAAAAGAAGGATTATAAAAATGCCTACATATGATATGGAAAAATCTCTTATATCAAAGGGATATAATGTGATATGCGGAGTAGACGAAGCCGGGAGAGGACCACTCGCCGGCCCGGTGTTCGCCGCCGCTGCAGTTTTGAATTTAGGCGATGATATAGAGGGGCTGGACGACTCAAAAAAACTGTCGGAGAAAAAGCGGGAGCGGCTGTTCGACATAATAAGAGAGCGGGCGGTATGTTTTGCAGTGGCGTCTGCCAGCGTTGAGGAAATAGAGCGGCTTAACATATTGGGAGCAACCATGCTTGCAATGACGCGCGCCGTCAATATGCTTCCGCAGCCGGCGGACTATGTTATAATCGACGGAAATAAGGTGCCGAGAGATTTGGAAGGCAGGGCGTTAAGCCTTGTAAAGGGCGATGCGCTATCGATGTCTGTAGCGGCTGCGTCGGTGTTGGCAAAGGTCAGCCGTGACAGGTATATGAAAAAGCAAGCGGAGGAATATCCTGAATATAATTTTGCCAAGTCTAAGGGTTATGGCACAAAGGAGCATATTGAGCTTATTAAAAAATATGGTCCGTGTCCGCTGCACCGCCCGTCGTTTTTAAAGAAAATACTTGGATAAAATTTGCTGATGTGAGCTGATGCAATGGCCAATTTTTACATATGCCGGCAATTTAAGCTGGCGGGAGATGGAGCCGACATGCTGAAAATGTGCCGCCGCAGCGCCTAACTTTTGCACCCTTGGTATGCATAAGCACACTGGCCGTCTCAAAAGCAAAAGATTATCCCTGCCGCCGGTATTTTAGGTGAGAAGCAGTTTTCTGCGAAAAAGCTTTTTGCGGGCAAGGCATAAATTTTTGCCGTACTGCCGTATGGCCCAAATTTTAATACAGTCCGTGCGCAAAAGCTCTAAAGACCATATTCTGTTCGATATACGGCAATTTAACTTGATATATGTCACTTTTATTAAAAATCGGTGAATAAAATAGATAAAGTGATTTTGCGCCTGAGTGAATATTAGCGATTTTTTCAAAATTTATCGAAGACTGTACAAATGATATATACAGCAAGTACTTATAAATATAGTAAAATTATTTTCTGACAGACACAAAAGCGCGGCAAAAGGGAAGGCGTTATTATGGATGGAAATATGGGTGAGAATATTGCGGCCAAATATCTTGAGCAGCACGGATATAATATTTCCGACAGGAATTACCACAGCCGATACGGAGAAATAGATATAATTGCCGAGAGGGATGAATATATTGTATTTGTGGAGGTAAAGGCGCGCTCTCAGAACTTTGCCGGACTGGCGCGCGAGGCTGTTGATTTAAGAAAGCAGAAAAAGATAATAAAAACAGCGCTCATGTACCTGTCGCAGTCTGAGAAAAAGGCGCAGCCGCGGTTTGACGTAATAGAAGTTAATCAAATCGGACGTGAATATCGTGTAAACCACATTGAAAATGCGTTTGATTTGAGGGAATATGATGAAGCTTTTTGATCTTCATTGCGACACTGCCAGCGAAATTTTTAATAATAATATAAATCTTGGTGAAAATGATCTGCATATTGATTTAAATCGGGGCAAAGCATTTGACGCATTTTGTCAGGTGTTTGCCTTTTTTATTCCCGACGGCCTTAACAGGGAAAAGAGCAAGAGCCTGCTTTTAGATATGCATAGGTATTTTGAGCATCAGCTTAGCTTGAACAATGAGAGCATCTCGTTGTGCAAAAGCTCCAAAGATGTAACAAAAGCTATTGCAGATGGTAAAATTGCAGCAATATATTCAATAGAAAACGGCGCTGCTCTCGGCAGAAGTATAGAGATGCTGGACTTTTGCAAGGAAATCGGAGTAAAGTTTATCAGCATTACATGGAACGGCGAGAACAATTTAGGTTACGGCCGCAGATGTGAGGGAAAGCTTAAACCTTTTGGAATTAAAGCGGTAAAACGCATGAATGAGCTCGGCATAGTACCCGACATATCGCATCTCAATGACGAAGGAGCATGGCAAGTGCTTGAACTTGTCGATGGACCCGTTGCCGCTACCCATTCAAATTCCAGAGTCATGCTGGACAACAAGCGAAATTTGACAGATGAGCAGTTCAAAGCTATAGTCGAAAGGGGCGGAATAGTGGGAATAAACCTGTATCCGCCGTTTTTGAGCGGGCATATTTTTGCTGGGTTTGATGATATTTTGAGGCATATATATCACTTCTTAGAGCTTGGCGGCGAGGATACACTTGCATTTGGCGCAGATTTTGACGGTGCATATATGGATAAAAAATGGAACGGGGTGCAGTTTATGCCAAAGCTTTACGATTATTTGGGCGAGCACGGCATTGATGAGGATATTTTAGACAAAATATTTTTTGAAAACGCCTTTAACTTTTTCGTAAATTTGGGCTGAAATCTTTGACAAAACGGCGATATTGCATTACAATGTTAGCGGTGAATTGATGTTAAATTTATAGAGAATGCTCGCAGCAAACCGGTACATAAAATTGCAGCGGCATTAAAAATAAAAATATTTAGGAGAAATGAAGCTTGAACATGTTGTATAAAAGCACCCGCGACTCGCTTAAGGAAGTGACGGCAGCGCAGGCTATAGCGCAGGGAATATCCGATGAAGGCGGACTTTTTGTTCCGGCGTTTTTGCCAACGCTGACGGATGATGATTTTGACAGGCTGGCGTCTTATGATTATAACGGCCGTGCTGTTGATATTTTACGCCGTTTTCTGACTGATTTTACTGATAGCGAGATAGAGGACTGCGTAAGCGCAGCATACGGTGCGAATAAGTTTGACACTGAAAATCCGGCCAATATGCATATGCTGCATGATAATGTAAATATTTTGGAGCTGTGGCATGGTCCGACATGCGCCTTTAAGGATATGGCGCTGCAGCTGCTGCCGCATCTGCTTACAAAATCTGCGCAGAAGGTGTCGCCCGGCAAAACTACTGCGATATTGGTGGCAACTTCCGGTGATACCGGCAAAGCTGCGCTGGAGGGATTTAAGGACGTTGACGGCACTAAAGTTGTGGTCTTTTATCCGGGCGAGGGCGTGAGCATGCTGCAGAAGATGCAGATGGTTACTCAAGAGGGCGCCAATGTTAGGGTGTTTGCAATAAACGGCAATTTTGACGATGCGCAGACGGGCGTTAAAAAAATCTTTACGGATGAAAAGATAAAGGATACCCTGGCGGCGGACAATATTCAGCTTTCTTCGGCAAACTCGATAAACTGGGGCCGGCTTGTGCCGCAGATAGTCTATTATGTTTCTGCCTACTGCGACTTGCTGGCGTCGGGTAAAATTTCAAAGGGAGACAAATTTAACGTTGTTGTCCCAACGGGTAATTTCGGCAATATTCTTGCGGCATATTACGCCATGCGCATGGGCGTGCCAATAGCTAAGCTTATCTGCGCCTCAAATAAAAACAAGGTGCTTACCGACTTTATAAACAGCGGGACATATGACAAAAGGCGCGACTTCTATGTCACCGCTTCTCCGTCTATGGATATACTTATTTCGAGCAACCTTGAGCGTCTGCTTTATGAGCTTGAGGACAACGACGACGGTATTATAAAGAGCTATATGTCCGCACTTCAGAGAGATGGAGTATATAATGTAAGCGATAAATGCCTTAAAAGAATGCAGTCGCTTTTCTACGCCGGATATATGGGCGACGAGGGTACATTCGGCGTGATAAAAGAATGCTTTGAAAAATATAATTACTTGTGTGATACGCACACTGCCGTTGCGATAGGAGTATATGAAAAATATGCGGCTGAGACGGGCGATGCCACGACGACGGTTATAGCATCCACCGCAAGCCCGTACAAATTCCCGACGAGCGTGCTTAAAGCGCTTGGTAAAAAGGCTGACGGCGACGAGTTTGACAGGCTGTATGAGCTTAATAATGTTTCGGGAGTTAAAATTCCTCAGTCGCTGGCTGCTCTTAAGTCGAAGCCGGTGCGGTTTAACGAAACATGCACGTCTGAAAATATGGCGCAAAAGATAGTAGATTACCTTTTGAATAGGGAGTAAAAAACTCCGGCAGCGCCGTGTGAATAAATTGCAATAAGCCATGTTAAATATCGGTAATGATGGTCTGCTGACAAATATTCGGCGAAAAGCAGTAATGTGAAATAGGTAATTTTCCTTTTGCCGGCGGCAAGGCGAAAATAATGCATATTAGCTGAGTGCAATGAGCCGGCAATACGGTTGGCCGTCTTTACGGCAGCGCGATAGCGAAATATTATCTGTATTTATTTAACTGGTTTGTGAGTAATGCCGCCCGCTGCATCCGGTAGGAGAAATGGCAGCCAAACGGCGGCGGATATCACAGTATTAAATATATTTTATAAAACGGCGTAGCCTTGGCTATGCCGTTTTTACATTTGCGGTTTAAGAAAAAAGCTCTCAGGCCGTACTTGGAAGAAAAAGCTTTAGTGAAATGATTTTAAAAGGAAAGCCGACATTTGCAAAACAAAAGCATACAGCAGCGATAAGCGGTTAATTGCATGGACTGCCGATATTTGGTAGAATACGTTTGCGGGTAGCAGAGCAAGTGATGCTATGGCATTGTTCGGTAACACTTAATGGACTAAGTCCCTATTTGGCTATTCCATGGCCTGTGCATATCATAAGTTCACTGATGATTTTGATTTACAGCTCAATAACAAAGCCCTCAGCGCGGCCGAGGGCAATTAATGGTTATTGGCAATGAATTTGCAGCGCGAAGTTCACTTATGATGCATCTTTTACGCCACTGCAAAGCAGCTTGCGAAAATATCGCCGGCTTGCATGCAGAAAGCAGGAGAAGATTAATATGGTACTATGCTTTAGATAGTATAAAGACCGTCTGTTTGCAGACGGTCTTTTGGTATAGTGGATAGGCCAGTGGCTTTAGGAAGTCTATGTCGATGGCGGGCATTCTAATGCGTCTAAGCGACATAAATAGTCTGCCATATACGAAATGAATATGAAAAATGTGGATCGAAAATAGAAATATCGAGGCCGGGAGTTCGGCAC
>USGR01000087.1 GCA_900554165.1 uncultured Oscillospiraceae bacterium
CCTTTTTAGCGATAGTCGGTGTTAATAACGGTGAGGGTCCACCCGTTCCCATCCCGAACACGGAAGTTAAGCTCATTCGTGCCGAAAATACTTGGCGGGCGACTGCCTGGGAAAATAGGTCGATGCCGACACTTATAAATCCTGCTTAGCGGGAGGTAGAGCAATCGCCCAATAGGGCGGTTGTTTTTTGTTTTATATTGTTGACGATATTTGAGGGATATAGTATAATCAAGATATAAAAAAGGAAAAAGAGGTGAGACCGTTGGCAAATAAGATAAAATTGGTTGTCGGCGGTATAGATTATCTGATAAATACAGAAGAGAATGAAGAGTATGTCAAGGCGCTGGGCAGCGAGCTAAGCAGATGTCTTGACAATCTTGCAAAAGATAATCCATATCTTTCGACGACGATGGTGGCAGTTTTGGCGGCGCTGGATTATTTGGATGACTCTAAAAAGGCAAAAGAGGATGCTGAGCAGTTGCGCATGCAGATGAAAGAATATATAGAAGAGGCGGCGTGTGCCCGCTTAGAGGCGGATGAAGCCCGTCGCGAGGTTGAGCGTCTTAACCGCGAATTAAGACAGCTTAGAGATAAGCTTAATCAGGATAAGTAATGTATATTTTCATTTGCTTAAATTCGAAGCGGCGGCTTAATTGCCGCCGCTTTTTCTGACATGTGCTAAGCATGACAAATTTGCCGTCTCTAAAAGGCATGACGGCAGATTGTAAAAGCATAAAAAATTGCTTTTTATACAAGAGTTGAGATATGAAAGGCAAATAACGATGGCTGCTTTTGCTGCTTGACGAATTTTGCTCTATGCGGTATAAGCGCAAAACGAATATGTCCGATTTTTATTTGAAAGAGGTAGACAAAATGATAAGGCGCATGAATATAAGCGATAAAGACAGTTTTTTCAACATGTCAAAGGAGTTTTATGAATCAGGTGCGGCGCTCCAGAATATTCCCGAGAGGAATATTATAATGACCTTTGACACAGTAATCTCCGGCTCACCGTACGCGGATGCATATATAATAAGTAGCGACGGCAAGCCGGCGGGGTATGCTCTTTTGGCTATAACTTATTCAAACGAGGCCGGCGGGATAGTTGCGTGGATAGAAGAAATCTATATTTTAAGCGAATACAGAGGCAAAGGGCTCGGCGCAAAGCTCATTGAGTTTATAGAGGAAGAATATAAGGATAAGGCGGTAAAGTTAAGGCTTGAGGTAGAAGAATCAAACAAAGGCGCGGCGCGGCTTTATGAAAGACTGGGCTTTAAATATCTTGATTATATACAAATGCACAAACCGCTTATAACGGAGGAATAAAAATACATGGAAGCTAAGGTTATGATAAAAAAATTACACGAAAGGGCAGTAATACCTGCATATGCAACTCCTTCATCCGCCGGGATGGACTTGTATGCTCTGCTTGATGAAGAAATAGAGCTGATGCCTTCTCAGCGCGCGACAATACCTACAGGAATATCAATTCAGCTGCCCGACGCAACGGCTGCGTTTATATATGCAAGAAGCGGACTGGGAATAAAGCACGGAATAGTGCCGTCAAACTGTGTGGGAGTAATAGACAGCGACTATCGCGGCGAGATTAAGGTGGGGCTGGTTAATCAGTCAGACGCGCCGTATACGATAAAGCCGTTTGAGCGCATTGCTCAGATGGTAATAGCTCCTGTATTAAGGGCGGAGCTTATTGAGGCTGATACTTTGGACGAAACCGAGCGCGGAGGCGGCGGCTTTGGCTCTACTGGCCGAGCATAAATTTTTTCTGGATGTATAGTAAACTTTGCAGGCGATATAATCGTTTGGGCAAATGAC
Source organism: uncultured Oscillospiraceae bacterium (assembly GCA_900554165.1). Next base: position 1,834 of record USGR01000087.1, read on the forward strand.
TTAGCTGCCGCTGATGTATCCGCACTGAAAATATTGCTGGCGCTTTGACTTACCTGCGGCGAAACAATATTGTCGCTCGGCTTGTTCTCACACTGCAAATGCTTTAACTTGGCCGGGCGGCGTCCCGCGGCGCTTTATAAACGGCACTGGAAATTGTTTATCAGCAGCAAAGCGACAGATAACTCGTATGCAATGATTGAATTATGGCAGCAGCATACTTTTGCTAAAAACGGCCATGTATATTATCTTTAAAAATTATCTGCGAGAGGTTGACTAAGCAAATTTTTATTGTTATTTGCCGATTTGTCGTGCTTTGTAAATATAACGCTGATTTTAAATTGGGTATATTTGTTAAAGGCTTTATATTTCTTTATATTAAATTTTCTGATAAAGGTATATCTTTGCATCAGAAAAATAAAAAGTGTAAAATTATATATAAATTAAATCAGATAGGCAGTGAGGGGCATGAAAAAGAGCAAGGACATATTTATACTTTTGTTTTTGATACTTGCAGCAGTGGTTATAGGCGGCTTTATAGCGCAGCTTACATCGGGAATACCGGCGCTTAAATGGCTGACATACGGCGAAGCCATTTCATTTAACTATGGCAATGCAAATCCACTGCTGGATTTAGGAATTTTTAAGTTTAATTTCGGATTTCAGTTTAACGTTAATATACTGCAGATAGTGCTTATATGCATTGCCCTGCTGGTATACAGAAAGGTGAGATAAAAGTGGCGGTTGATGTAATACTCGCCTCGGCCTCGCCAAGACGTTCGGAAATTCTTCATATGATAGGATTAAATTTTACGGTGCATCCGTCAAACATTGACGAGAGCACATGCTGCAGTGAGCCCGGCCGCATGACGGAGATAATCGCTGAGAAAAAGGCCGAAGCGGTGGGCGAAAGATATGACGCCCTGATAATAGAGGCGGATACCGTAGTTTCAGCAGCTGGGAAAATTTTGGGCAAACCGGAGGATGAAGCTGAAGCGGCGCATATGCTCCGCACGCTTTCGGGGGAAAAGCACACGGTTTTTACCGGCGTATGCCTAAAATACAGAGGCAAGACAGCAGTTTTTCACGAGGCGACTGAGGTGGAGTTCTGCCCAATGAGCGACGGCGAAATATCATCGTACATAGCTACGGGCGAGCCGATGGACAAAGCCGGCGCATATGGCATACAGGGAATGGGAAGCAGATATATAAGGGGGATATCCGGCGACTTTTTTAATGTCATGGGTTTCCCGGTCAATTCCTTTTATCGGCATGTTATGGAAATGGACGGCGAGCTTAGCAGAGAATTATTTAAATTGTAAATAAATGTGAAATTATGTAAATTTTATATTGTTTAATTCTTAGAGCAAGGTTATAATAAAACAGATTGAAATAGGCTGCAAATTTGTCATAAAGCTTTTATACATGTATTATTTTAAAAATAAAAAGCAAACTTATACTATAATGCATATTTCGAGTATTATGTAAATTGATTAAAATAATAGCTGCTGTTAAACATAAAGTTTTAAGCTTAGCTGGAAAACCATGCTGAGCGATTTCTTTATCTTGAAAGAGAGATGATTATGTAAACCAATGGATTGCGGCTATTTAAGTCGAATTTTGCAAAATTTGCATAAATAAAAGTATAAAGGGGTATGAAGGAATGTTTTCGAGGGATATTGGAATAGATTTAGGCACAGCGAATACGCTGGTTTGCATAAAGGGCAAAGGCATAATAATGCGTGAGCCGTCGGTTGTTGCGGTAGATGTAAGAAACGACGCCGTCAGGGCGGTAGGCACTGAGGCTAAAGACATGATAGGGCGCACGCCCGGCTCAATAGTTGCGGTACGTCCGCTGAAAGACGGCGTTATAGCCGACTTTGACGTTACCGCCGCCATGCTCAAAAAATTTATTAAAGAGGCGCTTAAGGGCTCTATGTTCTCGCGTGCCAGAATAGTAATATGTATTCCGTCGGGAGTAACGGAGGTTGAAAGCCGCGCGGTTTATGACGCAGCGCGTCAGGCGGGCGCCAGCATGGTAGACCTTATAGAAGAGCCGATGGCGGCGGCAATCGGCGCAGGGCTTCCTGTGTCGGACGCTACGGGAAGCATGGTAGTAGATATTGGTGGCGGTACATCTGAAGTAGCGGTAATATCGCTGGGCGACATTGTTACGGCGCAGTCGGTGCGCGTTGCCGGCGACGATATGGACGAAGCCATTATTACCTATATACGCAAAAAGCACAACCTACTCATAGGCGAGAGAACGGCCGAGCAGATAAAAATTCAGATAGGCTCTGCCTATCATTTTAACGGCGAAGAGGAAGCGTCGATGGAGATAAAGGGGCGCAACCTTGTCGACGGATTGCCCAAGAATGTGAGAATAACGTCTGAAGAAGTGCGTGAAGCGCTTTCCGACCCGGTAAATCAGATAATAGACGCCATTAAGGGCACTTTAGAGAAAACGCCGCCGGAGCTTGCGGCGGACATAATTGACAGAGGTATAACGCTTACGGGCGGCGGCGCTCTGCTCAGAGGGCTTGACGTATTGGTATCGGAAACAACGAGCATGCCGGTGCATGTTGCCGACAATCCGCTGGACTGCGTGGTAGAAGGCACAGCAAAGCGCCTTGAGATGGACCTGCCGTTTGACACATATCAGCACAGGAACAAGTATTAATGCAAATGCAGTAAAAAGGCCAGTTGAAAGGAGAGCATAAGCTTACACATGAGGATATTTTTAAGAAGCCGCCGCTTTAAAATACTTTTGGCGGTGGTAGCGGTATTGCTTGTAATTATGATATTGACTGTTACAATAAGCAAATATGCATCTCCGCAGAGTAGCTTTATAAGCGTTATAACGACGCCGGTGCAAAAATTCACATCGTTTGTATCCGACAAGGTCGGCGAAATAACGGATAATTTTGTAAACAGCAGCGAAATAAGCAGTGAGAATGAAGAGCTTAAAAATCGCATAGCCGAGCTTGAGGATCAGCTTGTCGATTATGACAAGATGAAGCAGGAGAATGAATATTATAAACAATTTCTTGATTTAAAGCAGGAAAACGAGGACTTTGAGCTTGAAGAGGCAAATGTTATAGCAAGAGATCCGAACGAGCTTTTATATAAGACCTTTACCATAGACAAGGGCTCGCTTAACGGCGTCGCCAAAAACGACCCGGTGGTTGCACAGGGGCGATATCTTGTCGGGTATGTTTATGAGGTGTCGCCGTCACAGTCTACGGTCATTACAGTGCTTAATCCGAACATAAATATAAGCGCCGTCGTCAACAGGACTTCCGACACTGGCAGTATATCTGGGGATGTAAAGCTTGCCGAAAACGGCACCTGCCGGATGACTGGACTGTCGCGTACGAGCGGCGCCGCCGCGGGAGACAGGGTGGTTACAACCAGCCTTGGCGGCACTTTCCCGGACGGGCTTATTA
>USGR01000088.1 GCA_900554165.1 uncultured Oscillospiraceae bacterium
GATAATAGACAAGGCGCTTAAACTGCTCGACTGGATGCTGGAGCTCGGCTGGGACAAAGAATATGGCGGTTTCTACTATTATGTAGACATAAAGGGACGTCCCTGCGAGCAGTTAGAGTACGATATGAAGCTGTGGTGGGTGCATAACGAGGCGCTTATAGCTACGCTTATGGCTTATGGGCTTACAAAGGATGAGAAATACTGGCAGTGGTTTGAGCGCATACATGAATATGCTTTCTCGCACTTCCATGACAAGGAATACGGCGAATGGTACGGATATCTGCACCGTGACGGTACTGTATCGCACACGCAGAAGGGTTCTATGTGGAAAGGACCATATCACCTGCCGCGTGCGCTTATGACATGTGAGAAGCTTCTGTCTATGTTAGAAAATGACGAGCCGATTAAGCCGGTGCTTTAAGCTGACGCATGAAGAAGCTTGAAATGTTTACCGACGGCGCCTGCTCCGGCAATCCCGGACCGGGTGGTTACGGCACGATTCTTCGCTATAACGGCTTTGAGAAAGAAATAAGCGGCGGCGAGGCGAATACAACCAATAACCGCATGGAGCTTATGGCGGTTATTGCGGGGCTTCAGGCGCTGAAAGAACCGTGCAGCATTACGCTGTACACCGACTCAAAATATGTCGCCGACGGCATAGCCAAAGGCTGGGCGGCATCCTGGCGGGCGAGAGGATGGAAAAAGGGGGACAAAAGCCCTGCGCTCAACCCTGATTTATGGGGCCAGCTGCTTGATTTGCTGGAGGAGCATGACGTCAAGATTATATGGGTAAAGGGTCACGCCGGCCATAAAGAGAACGAGCGGTGTGATGAAATGGCGGTAGCTCAGTCTAAGAAATATGCCGCGAATCAATGAGGTTAGGCGTCGTATAAAAAGATGCTCTACTTGAAATTTAAGGTGCAGACATGTATTATTATATATGTCTGCACCTTTGCTGTTTGATATGGCTCTTAGATGTGCGGTAAACGGCATTAAGACTCTAAATATTATATTAAGAGCGTTTTACTGCACAATTTGCGGCGATGCCTTAATTATCTACCATTAACTATTTGCCGGATATGGCGTGCAGCGGCTTAAGCGACGGCTACCGCCTGATTTGCATTTAGGTGAATATAAATCTATAAGCGTAATGGCACGGCCAAAGCAGCTGATTAGAAGCTCTGCCGGCGCGGTGCCTGCGATACTGTTAAATCGGAAGGAATGATAAGGATAATGGATAATGCTAAAATTGATGCAATAAAAGAATTTTTTACAAAAGACAGGTTTGCAACAGATATGGGTGCTCAAATAGATTGGGTGAAGGACGGCTGCGCCGAGTGCAGCCTGATGATAACGGATGGTCACAAAAATGCCGGTGGCGCCGTTCAGGGCGGAGCTATTTTTACCCTTGCAGATTTTGCATTTGCAGTAGCGGCCAATTCTCTCGGCAAAATGACGGTGTCTGTAAATAACAGCATTTCGTTTATAAGCGCATCTAAGGGCAAAAAGCTTATTGCAAAAGCGACACGGCTTTCGAACAGCAAACGTCTGTGCTTTTATAATGTAAGCGTCACCGACGATACAGGCGCTTTAATCGCTGATATGTCGGTCACAGGATATATAAAAGATATTGATATGCCATTTTAGCGCAGCGCCATTGTAAATCGATTGCTGCGCTGATTATAAATTAAAAGCGTGTTTCCCATTCGCAAAATAACAGCTAAATTCAACTGGCACCTTGATGCGCACAAAGCGTACAAGCCCATAAATACTCGCTGGAAATTAGCCCTTGCATAAGAGAAGATGTCATCATGCGTCAACCGGCAACTAACAGGGTAGAAGCATATATTGACAACGTCTGACATCTGATTTTGCAAAGTCATTGCTTGCACTTCTTGTATTTTTGAAGTGTAAGCAGCGATGTTATATAACGGAGCATAAGCATAATAAAAAGGCCGCCAGTTTTTGGCGGCCTTAAAAAATTATAATTTTTTCAGTAAAAAGATGAAATTAGTCTTCAGCATCATCTTTAAATTTATCCTTGCCGCAGCAGCGCTTATACTTCTTGCCGGAGCCGCACGGACAAGGGCTGTTTTTACCGACAATGCCTTTCCTAACAGTCTTGGAATGCCCAGCGTCGGAATCGTCGCCGCCGCTCTCGCCGGTTACTTTAGCAACCTGCTCGCGCTTGACTTCCTCCTGACGGCGGACCTGTACGGTGAATATCATCTTTGTGGTATCTTCCCTTATGGACTCCGTCATCTCGTTAAACATGTCGTAGCCCTCGTTGCGGTATTCGACAACCGGGTCGTGCTGACCATATGCACGTAGATGTATGCCTCTTCTCAGCTCATCCATGGCGTCGATGTGGTCCATCCAGTGACTGTCGACGCAGCGCAGCAGAACAACGCGCTCAATCTCGCGCATAAGCTCGCTGCTAAAGGCGGCCTCTCTCTCGGCGTATATTTCATGCGCACGCTCGGTAAGCTCACTTATAATATCGTCTTTGGTGATGTTATTGAGCTCAGACGATGTGTATTTAAAGTCCTCTGGCTTTGTTATCCAGCCAAGGAAGTAATCGCGCAGGCTGGCAAAGTTCCAATCCTCAACAGTGTCGCCGGAGAGGAAATTGTCACACTTGTCCTTAATGGTTTCATCAACCATGTTCATTATAGAATCATGCAGATTTTCGCCGTTGAGCACCTTGTCGCGCTGCGAGTATATAAGCTCGCGCTGCTTGTTCATTACGTCGTCGAAGTCAAGCACACTCTTTCTGGCGGCGAAGTTGCGGGACTCGACCTTGCGCTGAGCGCTTTCTATTGTGTTTGAAAGCATTTTTGCCTCAAGCGGAGTATCCTCGTCAACCTTAAGGGCTTCCATCATCTTATACATGCGCTCGCCGCCAAACAGACGCATCAAGTCGTCCTCCGCCGATATATAGAAACGGCTTTCACCCGGGTCACCCTGACGGCCGGCGCGTCCGCGCAGCTGATTGTCTATACGGCGGGAGTCGTGACGCTCGGTACCTATTATAAAGAGTCCGCCGGCTGCCTTGACTTCCTCAGCCTCTCCCTTAATCTCTTCCTTATATTTTTGTTCAAGCTCGGCAAAAAGCCTGCGAGCCTCTATTATTTCCTCATTATCGGTATCCCCGAAAGCAGTGGCTTCAGTAATAAGCTCTTCCGGAATTTGCCGGCGGCGCATTTCGTTTAGCGCCATATATTCGGGGTTGCCGCCCAAGACAATGTCAGTACCGCGTCCCGCCATGTTTGTGGCTATGGTTACGGCGCCTTTCTTGCCGGCCTGCGCTACTATCTGCGCTTCCTTTTCATGGAATTTCGCATTCAGAACCTCGTGCTTAATACCGCGGCGCTTAAGCAAACCGCTTAAATACTCCGACTTCTCTATCGATATCGTGCCGACCAGCACCGGCTGACCTTTCTTGTGGCACTCCTCAACCTGATTTATAACGGCGTTGAACTTGCCTTTCTCTGTCTTATATATAGCGTCGTGATGGTCAATGCGTATCATCGGCTTGTTTGTGGGAATTTCCACAACGTCGAGCTTATATATCTCCTGGAACTCCGATGCTTCCGTCATCGCCGTACCCGTCATACCTGACAGCTTTGTGTACATACGGAAGTAATTCTGGAAAGTTATTGTCGCAAGCGTTTTAGACTCGTTTTCAATCTTAACGCCTTCTTTAGCTTCAATAGCCTGATGCAGGCCCTCGTTATAACGGCGGCCGAGCATAAGACGTCCGGTAAATTCATCAACGATTATTACTTCGTTGTCCTTCACGACATAATCAACGTCGCGCTGCATTATACCGTGAGCGCGTATGGCCTGATTTATGTGGTGCGCTATTGTAATGTTGTCAGGGTCATTAAGATTTTCTATATTAAAGTAAGCTTCAGCCTTTTTAACGCCAGACGGGGTAAGAGTACAGGATTTAGCCTTTTCATCGACAATATAGTCGCCGTCGTAGAGCTCGTCGTTGTCCTGCTTGTCATCCAGCTCTGCGACCTTAACCATTTTAAGAGAGCGGGCAAATTTGTCCGCCTTATAATAAAGGTCGTTGGACTTTTCGCCCTGGCCGGAAATTATAAGCGGAGTACGCGCCTCGTCTATAAGTATCGAGTCGACCTCGTCGACAATAGCGTAGTTGTGGCCGCGCTGAACCTTGTTTTCCTTATAAAGCACCATGTTGTCGCGCAGATAGTCAAATCCCAGCTCGTTGTTTGTACCGTATGTAATATCGGCGGCATAGGCCTTGCGGCGCTCCTCATTGCTAAGCCCGTGAACAATAAGTCCAACGCTCAGCCCCAAAAAGCGGTATACCTTTCCCATCCACTCAGAGTCGCGGCGGGCAAGATAGTCGTTGACGGTAACTATATGCACGCCCTTGCCGGACAACGCGTTAAGATATGCGGGAAGCGTCTCGGTAAGAGTTTTACCTTCACCAGTTTTCATTTCCGCAATACGGCCCTGATGCAGTATAATTCCGCCCAGCAGCTGTACAGGGAAAGGACGCATATTCAGTACCCTGTAGCAGGCCTCGCTGCAGACAGCGAAAGCTTCCGGCAATATGCTGTCAAGCGAACGACCGTTTTGTATGTCATCCTTAAAGCTCGCCGTCATCTCGCGCAGCTCGTCGTCCGTCATTTCCTTAAACTTGTCCTCAAGCTTAAGAATTTCATCTCGTAGGGGTATTATCCTTTTAAGCTCGCGCTTGCTGTAATCCCCAAAAATCGCTTTTATAAGCCCCACAAAATCACCTCTCACCGGCAGGCCGGTTTATTATATTTTATCTATGCGTTTGTGCATAAGTAGTTTATTTAATCAACATTACCTAAACATAAACTAAATCTTATTATACCATAAGATTCGCTAATTTAAAGTATATTTTGTTAATAATTATACTTATGAGCTTACTCAATTATTTTTTATAAAAACCCTCTGATTCGGTTTGCCCAGCGACGGCTATGTGTTTTGTTTATATCAAATCTTATCAGCAGTTAATTTTATTTGCGGTAAAGTAACGCCGTCTATTTTTTTGCAATTATGCTTATATACAGCAAAATTTATTTTACCTGTATCATATGCCTAATCGCCGGTAAATGGACAATAGTTGTTTTAATACATTTTTTGCCAGCAGCCCGCTTCGCCAAATTTGTTAAAATAAAGAATTTTACCGACACCAGCGCAGCAGATGTCATGCTTATGCTGACTAAACAGCAGGAGTTTACCTTTATAAAAAGGTAAAC
>USGR01000089.1 GCA_900554165.1 uncultured Oscillospiraceae bacterium
ATGTCATGCCAAATGTTCAAAATTCCACCTCATAAATATTTATTTTAAATTAAAGACTAATCTGATATCCGCCGTACATTTTATATGCCATATTCGATATTTCACTAAGCTTGCGTCCATCCGGCTTAATAGGACGCAATAACAAATGAAATTCAAAGCTGCTGTCTAATTCATTTTTTAAGCCGTCCTGTATATACCCGGCATAAGCAGTATTTGTCTCATCATCTTTTAAAAAGCCGAAAATAAATTCTCCGCATATCAGCATACCAATGCGGCTCTCGTCATATATGCCGGCCCATTTGGCGCCGTATCGGTGCGGAGGTCTGCGACATATTATGCTCTCTTTCGTCATTTTGGACGCATTTGTAACAAAATTACCAAACACCGCTCCCGATTTCATCTCAGCCGTATTTATGCCCGGACCGTATGCGAAATATTCAGCATTTATAAATTCTTGCGCAGCCGGTATTTTAATCCCAAACTTTGCTATCCTCTCGCTGTTGTCCAGCGATGAAACTTTAAAAAGCATGTCCATATCGCCTGTACTGATTATGGAATATTCCGCTTCCACCTCTGCAAACGGCACATACCCGTCTGCACAAAGCGAAAGCGCCGCTTTTATTTTTATATTTGCATCGTCAGCGTCATAGTCATAGTGATAAAGCCTTGTGCCTGCCTTAATTCCCGATACGGTTTTGGCCGTAAGACACAACGGAAATGTTGTAAAGCTTTTACCATTTACTGATATATCGTTAATAAGTCCAGTATATTTGCTGAATTTATATTCAAACTCATTACCCGTAAAGGTTATATACTTTTCATCTTCTTCTGTCTTAACTGCGGTATATTCCATAATTTGTACCGGCTTAATCTCTTCGCACGGCAGCTTAAATTGTGTAAAGGCCATCTCATGTCCATATGGCGCCCATGCAGATTCACCCGCTTGCTTGAAAACGCACCGCACATAGCAGTCTCCGCCGTCCGGCAGGAAGTAGCCTATGTCAATTTCCTGTGATTTTTGCGGCGGGATTGTCAAAGTGCCTACACTTTTGCTTTCCATCATCTTGCCGTCGCGCGAAATTTCGTAAAACAGCTCAAGCCGCGACAAATAGACAAAATCATATAAATTATAAACTTTAAACCTCCCGCACGAAAGGTCAATAGGTTCCACTCTTACCGGAGCATAGACGTTCTTTATATCTCTCAGCATAGGCATTTCATAGCCCGTGCAGGATATAAGAAACGTCTTACACGCAAGCTTGCCGTCTTTAGCGCTTAGTGAAGACTCTGTATAATAAATATTTTTCCCATTGGATGTTATTTTAATGCCTGTCTCGCACCATTCGTTAAAAAATGCGCCGGACAAGCCGTCATAAGCCATAACCCTTTCCCACATGCGCTTTGCGTTATGTGTAAATGAGCACACTATTACCGGCATCGGCTTGATATTTTGAATATCCTCGGCCGCCTGCTCAGAATATACTCCCGCAATGTCGTAATTATCGCCCTCATACATAACAGGACGATTATCATGCTGCTTTAAATAATCGCCGCAGGCTTTTAAACTACCGCCCTCGCCGGCATTGCGCCCTAATGACCATATAATCACGCTTGCACTGTTTTTATCACGCTCATACATACATTTTGTTCTATCAATATACGCTTCGCGCAAAACGGGAATTTCCGAAGCATCCATTCCTTCAGGCATAAACGAACAGTCGATGCCGGTGTCGTTAATCACATACATGCCTATACTGTCACAAAGCTGAAGCATTACCGGCAACGGCGGCTGATTAAATTTTACGGCGTTTATGTTGTTCTTTTTCATGTGGATAAGACTGTTGTGCATCTCTTCCGCCGTCATGGCATATCCGCTTACGGGACTAACAGGATTAAAAACAACCCCCTTAAGCTTGACAATGCGGTTATTTATTTTTAATATTCCATTTTCTATTTCTATATCCCTTATCCCCGTCTTTGCGGCAATGTACTCGCCGCTCTGGCTTATAACGACGGTGTACAAATCTGGGCTTTCAGCGCTCCAAATATATGGGGTTTCAATATAAAATTCCGCCATGCCGTCTTCGTTGGCGGGTTTTGATTCCACCGCTTCGCCGTTTGGGTCTATTATTGTAATATTTATTCCGTCAGACAAAATTGACTTTACATTTACATAGATATTTGCGCCGCGCATAGCGTTGGCCAGCTTAGTAGTTATTTTATAGTCTATAATATGGCCCTTTGGCCTGGCGAGTATATAAATATCGCCAAATATGCCCCATAAACTAATCATATCCTGACATTCTAAATACGACGAATCTGCGTATTTTAACGTCACAATACATATGCTGTTTTTACCCGTATTTACAAACGAGCTTATATCAAATTCGCTTAATTTGCATCGGCCCTGTGTATAGCCGGCAAAATGCCCGTTTACAAAAAGATAATACGGTGAGCCGCCCTCACATACAAAGTATTTTTTAAATCCGTCAAATTGCTCGTCAACATAAAAGTCGCGCATAAACACCGCTGCCGGGTTAACCGGCGCCGTATATGGTATATCGCACGGGAAAGGGTATGCTTCGTTTGCCTGTGGGATGTCTAATTTTGCCGTCTCTACATTAGACGGGAGTGTAATATTTTTACCGTATACTTTTCCTTTTGCCGTCTCTGACGACATATCAGGTACGTCACGTATGTCACCGTACATCTTATAATTCCAGCTTCCGGCAAGGTTTATCAGCCTATCGGACTTCTCCTTAGGCCTTTCAACAGCGTCAAGATATGAGCCATATGGAATATAATATGACCTTGGTCTGCATATATTCCTGCTTATTACCTGACAATCCTCATGGCAATTATATATACCGTGCATACTAACCCCCAGCATAGATTTATGTTCTAAATATTCAGCGCACTGCCACACTCTTTAATTTATATATTACTTATAATAAAAACTTATATACTCAATTTCACTGTATATTTCCTTAAAATTTAAATAAATAGTATTTTAAGGCTTACAAAGCATAACCTAAGCTTTAGTTTTTATATTATTTAAGATATTATATCATATATTCGACATATAAACAAATTATCTTTATAAATTCCGTATAATATATAGAAAATTACCGTTTTCAGGTTAACTGCAATATTTTAGAGTGGCAGCGCACTCAATATTTTTGTTTAAATAATCCGCTAAAATAACAAATAATACTGAAAGCAAAAGTAATAATCAAAAAGCATTTAATAAATTTAGTACAATAAAAAATAATTATAAAATCATACGCTGCAATATTTATATTGCAGCGTATAGACATAGATATATTAATTTTTTCTCTTCTTTTTTTTCTCAGTCTTAACTTTTTTAAACTTAAAGAACACAGATGACTTGACTTCATCTTCAAAGCGCTGTAGCGCCGTTACTTTGGATTTAAGCTCCATATTCTTCATTTTCTCTTTGGCCAATTTATTTTTAAGATTAGCCATATCGCTTTCATATGCGTCAATTAAATAATCCGGTAGATTATCATACACCGTTCCACTCATTGAAACGTCGACCTCAACTATCGGATCGCTTTCATCAACAGCATCGAGCAGTATTTGCGGGTCATTGCTGATAAAAACAGTTTTTCCTGATATAGTTTTAAACCCGTATTTAGCCTTTGTAAGTAAATCTACTATCTCTCCGCTTTGCCTTGTCGCCGTCACGCTTATGCCGTCAATAACGCAGCTGCTGTTCACCGGATCAAATCTCAGCCGCTTTATTCCGCTTATTTTGCTTAAGCTGAACTTTTTACCTATGCTGAAATATCCGTGCCCGTCTATATTCAGCATCGCCTCAAGCCTGTCAACCTGGCTGAAACCACTGCCAGTGTCGTAAAAAAGCTCGGCAAAATATTTCGCGTCTCTGTGCCTGAAGCAGGTTATATTAAGCAGATTGAAAAAATTGTCTTTTAATATATTCAGACTATATCTCCAAGATGTGTCCTGCTGCTCTTTTATAATACTGCTTATATCAAACGATCTCGACTTTTCACCCACAAAAAATGCGCGGTAAAAATCTTCATCGTTATAATCGTTTTCAAAAATTTCGTCGTTGTAAAACTCATCTATCATTATACGGTACGAATAAGTTTGGGGATAAAGCGTGGAGAAAAATGTTATAGACATCAGTATCTCCCATATTTCCAGCGTACCATGGCAAAACGACTTAAATTTTATATTATTCTCTTTAAAAAATTCCTTTGTCCAATCAAGGCTTGGCAGGACATTGTCAGAATGCTCCTTAAGCCATATAAAATCCTTGCTGTTTATCGTCTTATATACTTCGTTTACGCGCTCCTCCGCCCGTTGTATCCGCTCGCTTTGCATAGGCGCGCATATAATAAAATTATTCTTACATACGCGATTTATCTCGCTTAAAAAGTTTTCCCTGCGCTCCGGCGGAATATGCTCATATACATCCAGCGCAACAATTATATCAAAATAATTGTCATCAAACTGCATATCCGTTGCATCACCCAAAATATATTGAGGACTGTTGATACACTCGTCCGACAGCTTTATATCAAGATATTTTATATCGTCATCCGGCAAAAAATGCTCAAGATTTCTGTGCTCGTTTGCGCCCACCTCAAGTATTTTAAAGCGTTCGCCGTCTCGGCGCACAGAATCTATTATTTTCTGCGTATTTTTGTAGCGCTGGTATTGGTCAAACGGTATCTTCATTTGATCACTTCCCATTCATGCTTCATATATACAAGTCCTTCGGAAAAATATTCATTTGTAACCTCAAAGTCGGCAGCCGCCGTCTTATAATCGATTGTTACCATGCCTTCATTGTTGAAAATTCCGGCGTCTATTGTAAAGGCGCCCTTTATAAGCTGAAGGCTCGGTATTGTATATCTCACCTTGTGACGGCCGCGCTTTTTTGGCACATCCGTTTTCTCAAGATAGGTGTTTGGTCCGAATATATAGTCGTTATGGTCGGCGGAGTAAATAGCCGCACCCACCAAAAAGTCCTTTATCTCTTCTTCATATATATCGTAGGTTATATCGACAGACAACTTGTCAAAAGTGTGGAACACCGTCTTGTTAATCTCAACGTCCACTATTCGTGCAAGTATGCTTTTATCATCCGGCAGCTTAAACTCATCGTCCGCCTTTTCAGCTTTTATCGTCTCTTCCCTTTTGCCCTTTTCCTTTTTTTTCGGGAGCTCAGGCAGCTCCTCGCTCTCTGTTTTTATATCCGTCTGTTTTTCGAAAA
>USGR01000090.1 GCA_900554165.1 uncultured Oscillospiraceae bacterium
TTTTGAAGATTCGTAATAAGCCGTTGTATTTTCCTTTGGCTTTTCTTGATAATCATTTGTAAGCGTAATCGCCATTCCATTCTTTTCAAATGTATTCATTTTTTCAGAGCAGCCAGGAAATAAATATAAAATAACAATTATAAACAGCAGCAATCCTAATTTAATTACTTTATAGGCCATAATATACCTCTAAAAAATTGTATATTATTATTTTATCATATTTGTTTTTTATTTTCAATTTATAGAAATTAGTTAGCAAATGCTTATAGACGTTGACTTTAGTTGAGTACTAAGCCATATTTAATTTATTCAATATAAAATTTTGTTAATTCACATAAATAAAATACGGTTATATTTTTACACGTCTATTAATCATCCGGCAGATAAAAAATTGGCCAATGTTCTATATGAAAAATATTTGCCGCAATTTTTTAATCTAATAAAAACATTTTTATTTTCTTGACGGCTGTTTTTCAAAAATAACAGTCCCATGCAAATGCATGGGACTATAAAAACTTATTTATTATTTTTATTTACTGTCAGCAGAACTGTTTAGAACATATTTTCCTTTTAAAGCCGTCACACTATCAAAGTATGACGGCTCGATAATTATAATTATTGACTTTATGCGCCAAACAGTTTCTGGAGAAGTATCCACAAAGCGTTGCCAAATGTCATTTTTTCTACATCCATTGCGGCGGTTATAGGAATCTGTGTTAATACCTCATCGTCCTGCATAACGGAAATTAGTCCTATCTGCTGGCCAGCGGTTATAGGCGCTTCTACGCTTTCAGGCACATCTATTTTCGCTGTCACTGACTTTTCTTTGCCCTTTGTTATAAGCACCGGCTCAAGATTTATTTCATTGAATGTAATTGAATCTTCTACGCCTCCAGTTACCCTTATAGGCGGTATTTCGCTCATATCGACTTCTGGACTCACTTTTATATAATTGGCGAATCCATGATCTAGAAGCTTTCGCGCTGAATTAAATCTGTTATTTCCCGAATCGCTTCCCATTATAACGGCTATAAGCTCCATTCCGTCCCGTTCAGCCGTTGCAGATAGGCAATACCCTGCCTCATCGGTGGTTCCCGTTTTCAGTCCTGTCGCACCATCATAAAATCTTACTAATTTATTGGTATTCACAAGCTGTGTTTCGCCTTCTCTTAAGCTGTCCATCCACACTGATGAATACTGCTTTATAAGATCGTGCCCTATAAGCTCGCGCGACATAAGCGCCACGTCATAAGCAGATGTGTAATGATTTTCTGCGTCGAGTCCTGTGCAGTTTACAAAGTGAGTATTTTCCATACTAAGCTGCGCAGCGCGTTCATTCATCATATTTACAAACGCCTCTTCACTGCCGGCTATATGCTCTCCGAGCGCTACCGTCGCATCGTTTGCAGAGCCTATTGCCACCGCTTTGAGCAACTCATTGACCGTCATAGTTTCTCCTACTTCCAGCCATATTTGCGAGCCGCCCATGCTGACAGCGTGCTCGCTTGCGCTCACCGTGTCGTCAAGCGTAATCTTGCCGGAATCTAATGCTTCCATTATCAGCAGCAAGCTCATAATCTTTGTAATCGATGCGGGAGCGAGCCGCTCATGCGGATTCTGCTCATACAGCACTCTTCCCGTTGACTTCTCCATAAGCACGGCAGACTTTGCATTTAGATCAAGCACCGTTTCTGCCTCAGCTGATGCATCGGAATATGGTTCAAGCAAATCGTCGCTTAAATATTCGGTAGTAATATTCTCTGATGGAATTTCTGCTGTATCTGCCATTGCCACTATCGGGACAAGCAGTGTGCAGCACATAAATACCGCCAATATTTTCTTTAACATATTTACCGCCATCTCTCTGTATATGTTTTTGCTCCGCAAATTTGTCTGCGGCCTAAAATCCTTGTAATATATATGCAAAAAATGGACGGCTCATTCATAAAACATCAGATGTTTTATATTTAAGGCTGCGTTTTAAAATACGACTTTAAAAATCTCTTATTTGCCCATTAAACTTTTTATGGATTTTTCTATTCCCTTTCAGGCGTCTTTACTAAAAATGACTCGAAATTCTGACAATATAAAAAATCCGCCGGAATTTTTCCGGCGGATAGAAAGCCAATTTAAAAAAGATTAATTTCTATTAGCAATAAAAGAGTGATACATAATGCAAGCCTTTGCCAAACCAACTCACTATTTTATAAGTACTAATAATGTCAAATCTATTCGGCAGAAACGGCAGACGATGTTGTTTCATTCACCGATAGAAACTCGTCTATATAATCAGTTAACCTCATGAGGTCCTCTGGAGCACCTGCATAAAATGTAAATGGAATTTTTCCAACATACGGCTTGAAAAAGTCAAACTGATTATTAAATCTTTCTTTATAATCGTCGTCCCTCAGCATCCTTGCATCTAATTCTATTTCTATGCCTATTCTGGTAGACGATGTTTTCTTTTCTCCCACAATTTCACCAGTTTCCGGGTCTATAAAAGCACCTTTATCTATTGACTCTTTCAAAAAGCCAATTTCGTCAGCGGTGTTCTGCCCAAAATATATTTTGGGCTGTATAGTAACGGCGTCAAAAATGTCAGTCGTATTGGCAATATACCCTATTCTTCTGTATACCTCCCAGCCAAAGCCATCTGATTCAATGCAGTATGGTATCCATACCATGCTTTTGTCATAGCTGTGAATTTTGTCCGATACATCATGCATTGACATTACTATCTGATTGTCAAAGTCATTTTCCGGGTTGTCAGGATTAAACTTTGTAAAGCCAGGATATGCATCCTCCTGCGCAAAATATAATCCCATTATATTATTGTCCCATATTTCACTTCCGACCTTATCCTTAAATGCATCTATAACATATTGATTCCATATTGGACCCTGCAAATCTGATAAGGCGTGCATTGCCGTGACAGGTACAGAGAACCACAGTCTTACATCAGGCTTTATGGAAACAATTCTCTGAGCAAATGCAACTGCCTCATCGACATAATCATTAAGCGTATATTTTTTGCTCGCCAGTTGATTATATAAATTAATATATTCTTTCTTTGTCTGCTCGAGATTATACTCATTAGTCCACGATATATCGTCAAGCGTTAATGAATTTATATCGTCCATGCTTATTATTTCCTGAGTAACGCCGTTTTCATCTACATAATAGTTCACATTAACTATGGGAATCATTATAAATTCATTGTTAATTGACGTAAGCTCTTTTAAATCTTCATCGCTAAATTCCCTATATGTGCTGCCGGCATAGTCGTTATGCCAGAAATAAAGCAGGACTCCGCTGTTTATATCTGTTACATCAGATTTTTTGCATCCAGTAAAAGCCATAGTCGCCAAAATGCATATACACAATAATATACTTATCTTTTTCATATATACCCCCAAAACACTCTTAAATAAATATATTTAATTTAATCAATTTTGCAGCCTTTGCTGATGAGACAATTTTTACCCCAACGTTGTAACGAGATTTGCATTTTCAGAATCAGATATCGATATAAAATCATCATCTGCAATTATTATGTGGTCAAGCAAATTTATCCCGACCGCCGCCAACGCCGATTTAATTCTTTCAGTCGTCTTTATATCCTGCGACGACGGTATTGCCAATCCGTTAGGATGATTATGCGCTATAATAACGTTTGACGAATTTTGCGTCAAAGCGTTCTGCACTATTTTTCTTATGCTTACCTCCGCAGCATTTACGCTGCCCTCAGATACAATACTCCAGTTAAGCACTCTGCATTTATTATCCATGCAAATCATTGAAACCATTTCATCTTTCCGACCGATGTATTTATGCAGCAAAAACTTGCCGACTTTTTCGGTCGAATTAAGCACCTGACCCGTCTTATATTTGTCGTCTAAATATTTTCGGCTCAGCTGAGGTACCATGCTGATTAAAAATGCAGCATTTTGAGTAATACCCTTTACCTTGCACAATTCTTCAAACGGAGCCTCGAATACACTGGATAAACTTCCGAATTCCTGCATAAGACTGTGCGCAAGCGCATTTGTATCTTTTCGTGGTATTCCGAAAAACAGCAGCAATTCTAAAATATTATGATCTTCAAAATTGTCTATTCCTTCTTTTAAAAATCTGTCCTTAAGTCTTTGACGATGTCCATCATGCACTACTTTATCTGCCATTATTATTTCCTGCTGCCGGGCTTAACCAGAGGTATATCCTTTTCTTTACATATCGGGCATTCCTCCGGAGTCCACGACTGGATATCGGAAAAGGCTATAACCGATTTAAGCGGTGCGCCAAAATCGACTTTGCCGTTTGTTCTGTCAACTATAAGTCCTACGCCGGCAACTATTCCGCCCTGTTCCTTAACAATATCTATTACCTCGCGCACCGTACCGCCGGTCGTCACTACATCCTCAACCACCAGCACCCGCATGCCTTTCTCTATAGCAAATCCTCTGCGCAGTGTAAGCTTGCCGTTTTCACGCTCGGCAAAAAAGTTTTCACAGTTCAAATATCGGCTAACTTCATATGCCATTTGTATTGCGCCGATTGCCGGGCCTATAACGACATCTATCTTTTCATCCTTAAACGAATTAGCAAGATCTTCGCACAGCTCGCTGCTGTATTTTGTGTTCCTGAATATTTTCGCTACCTGTAAATATGTATCCGAATGACGTCCTGAGGTAAGGAGGAAATGCCCCGTTTGCAATACCCCCGCTTCTTTAAATATCTCCAGCACTCTTTCTCTCGATAACAAATCAATCATCCTTTCACAGACTTCCTATGGTTTTATACATTATAAACCATTTTGCTCCCATTTTAAAGCTGTTTATTTCACAAAAACAAAATAATTTGCTTTTCCTTTTATCAGTTCATATTTTTAATGCGGATTAAAGGCAATAGTGTTATAATATTAAAATAAATATGCAAATCGTGCTGTGTACAGGCAATGTAAAATAGCACTACACCTCATCTAAAGAACCGTTAAATTCTATTCTTGCCCGCAAATGCGCTGACAACGCCAAGGCTGTTTTTTATCATTTTAATTTATATAACCCGGCTGATTATAGCTGCCGTTTTGCATGCTAAATATAGGACTTGTGCTTTGCTCTCATAAATCTTGGGCGGTTGTTTCCTTTAAGTGTGTCATGAGTAAATTAAGCTGAGCGCTTGAAACATCATAGAAAGTCTTTTTATATCAAGCGGCAAAGCATCAGCCGACTAAATTTTTTCGTCATGCAATAGGGATGTTG
>USGR01000091.1 GCA_900554165.1 uncultured Oscillospiraceae bacterium
GACAGAGAGCGTATCGCCAAACGAGCACAGACAAAGCTGCGGCCGCCTTGTGCTTACAAATACGTCGAACAGCCGAATATATTTTGAGGCCTCCGCCGGCATAGCAATACGCCCGATGTTTGAAAAGGCGGAGGTGTCTTGTCGCCCCGCCAAAAGGCCCGCCATGCGCAAAACGGCTATTTTGGCCTGAAGCGGCACAATCTTTGCCAGAGGGTTGTTTTCAAGAGATGAATACCTGTTTATTATTGCGCCGAGATTTTCCTTTGTAAGCTGACGTTTAAAGGCTGACTTTACATGCCCTATAACTTGATTAAACTCCTGCCCGTCTTTTAAAAAGCTGTGCGGCACTGTTATGACGCCGAAGAAATTTCTGGCCGTCTGTGAGGGGAAAAAACGGCGCAAATCGACTGGAACGGTGATTACTACAGGGCGGTTGCGCTCTCTTACCGCCATGCCGTCGAATATGGAGCACAGCAATACTGCTATTAAAAATTCGCTTAGCGAGGCGCTGCACTTGTGCGCTTTTTCAAGAACCGCCCCAACAGATAAAAAGCCCTCAATAACGCCGAGCCTATTATCCGGCAGACGCTGGCCTTTAATGCGGTATGCTCGGGTATGCTTTATTTTGGGAATATATTTTTCTTTATCGTAATATTTGTAAAAGGCGTCTAAATTTTTCTGGTCGCGGGATGCGTTGTAATCATCGAGCGAGCTATGGACGCCGTGCTTTTCCGCCAGATAATTAAGAGTCATTGTGCGAAGAAACTGCATGGCACCGCTGCCGTCGGCCAAGGCGTGAAACACCTCTAAATTTATTCTTCGCCTAAAAAAGGAAACTCTAAAAAGCAGGCTGTGCCTGTCAATGCTGTAAATGGGACTGCACACGGGAATTCTTTCTTCACATACCTTAGGAGCTATGCTGCTTTCTTCAAAATAGTACCAAAACAGCCCCTTCTTTATTGTATAAAGATAATGGGGGAAAGCCTTAACCGTTTTATCCAAAGCATGCTGCAGCACATCGCCGTCAACCGGCTCGGTAAGCTCGCAGGCAAAGCGAAAGACCTTGGTGTCCCGCTTAGAGCTGGTGGGTGCAAAGATTTTTGCCGCATTGTCAAGAGAGCTCCACTGTTTGTTCTTTCTCATATGCCTTATCCTCTTGATAAAAAGTCGTTAATAATGTCATACGTCTGCCGTACAAGCTTAAAAGAAGGCGGCAGCATAAAATATGCGTGCAGCGCGTCTTTCATGCGCACTATTTCTACCTCGTTTCCGGCTTCGAGCAGTTTTTTCCCATACGCTTCTCCCTCGTCGCGCAGCGGGCAGTATTCCGCCGTAATAATAAGCGTGCGCGGCTGATTTGTAAAATCCGACGCCAGCAGCGGCGCAAAATATGGATTTTTTAAATCCTCATCAGAGCTGCGGTATAATTCAATGACATTTTGAATTCTCTTAGAGGTTAGGAGGTAGCCATTTCCGTTTTCCCGGACGGAGGGGTAGGGAGATGCATCACTGTGCTCGCTGTAGGTTGAGGGGTACAGAAGGATTTGACGCTTGGGCAGAAATTCTCCGCGGTCTCTTGCCATCAGCGACACGGCAGCGGCGAGATTGCCGCCGGCGCTGTCGCCTATTAAAGTGATATTGTCCGGATGTATACCATAAATATTGCCAAGGAAAAATTCGCGCGCCGCCGCATAGCAGTCCTCCGGCGCGGCGGGAAATTTGTACTCGGGTGCAAGCCTATAATCTACCAATGCCACAACACATCCCACAGCCTTTGCAAGGTTGGCGCAGACGCCGCTGTAATTTTTTATTCCGCCGGTAACCCAGCCGCCGCCGTGGAAAAACAGCAGCAGCGAGGCACTATCTCCATTGCCCGGCGTAAATATGCGTACGGGAATATAGGCGCTGCCGCTTTTTATCTCCCTGTCCAGCATTTTATAATCGTCAGGCTTGCCGCGCAGATATGCGGTAAGTCTTTCTAATCTGCGCTCGGCCTTGTAGCTTTTTTTAACATTAGGCTCTAAGGCGGTAATCGCCTTAATCGCCGCACGCATTAATTTATTAATGGCCACCGCCCTACATCCTTTCGAAAAATTATATGATTATACTGCGGCTTATTTTGCATCAATATTATTTTATAGCTTTTATATGCGGAATATAATTGTTGAAAGCAAAAAAATAAAAAATATATTGAAAGCCATAAATAAAGTTAATGCTGGATTAATTGCAGCGGCTGTTTTATACTGTAGTAAATAGATTAATTTAAAGGTGATAGTATTGTGGTTAGAGATATAGAGCTAAAAACACCAAACGGGGTCTGCCTGCTGAAGGAATCTGAGGTTAATGTAGCAATACCCGGCATTAGCCGCGATTATACGTTTGTGCAGATATCTGATTTGCATATAGCGGTAAGCGATGAAAGCGACAGCGACGCGGGGAAAGAGCGTGCGGAAAAAAGCGAAAAGTTTTGGAGAAGCCAAGGCTGCATCGTCTGCAACAAGGGCTTGGCGGATGAATATATTATGAGTCCTTTGGAGGCTAATAATGCGGTAGCTCAGAGAATAAGGCAGATATCTCCGGACATGGTGTTTTTAACGGGCGACATTGTGGATTATGCCTCTTTGCCAAATCTGCTTTGTGCAAGGCAATATATTAAAGATTTAAGCTGCGAATACATATATGTGCCCGGCAATCATGACATGCTTAATAAAAATCTGCCATACAAGGCGAAAAAGGTATTATCAGAGCTTTTGGGAAAGACGCCGGAGTTTTGCGCTTGCTCGCTTAAGGATTTTGACATAATTTCATTGGATGATTCAGACGTAGAGATATCAGACAGGCAATTATACCGTATGCAGGAGTGCGTAAAATCAAAGCGTCCCATAATACTTTTAATGCATGTGCCGCTTTTAGCCCCGGCAGCCCGCGAGCCGGTTTTTAATAAGTGGGGCCCAAACTGGATGATAGGCGAAGAGCAGCAATGCAGCAATAATCGGGCCTTTTTAAAGCTTATAGAAAATAACAGAGATATTGTAAGGACGGTATTTGCGGGACATGTACATATCGCGACGGGTGATGCTGAAAATCATGCCGATGGCATAGTACAGTACACTGCCGCGCCGTGCTTTACAGGATTTTTAAGGGTAATAAAGGTAAGCGATAAATTTGAGTAAATAAAATTTCCAACATAAAAAAGCGCCGTTAAAATCTAATCCATGCGGATATGGCTTTAATGGCGCTTTTCAGATTGCAGAAAAGGAGGAGCAAGGAACGGACAGATGACGCGTTTTTTGACGCAGACAAATACGTCGGAACAAAGTCCGCTTTACTCCGACGTGGGAAGTATTGACAAAAAAATACATGCTATAAACACGGGCGGCAAGGCAAAAGAAAAAGCCGCCCTTCAAAGCCGCTTCAATACTGGGCTTATAACAAAAACACCATTGATGTTCAAACCTTACGGGTTCGGATTTCAATGGTGTTTTCATGTTGCATTTCGTGTTGCATTTTTATTGTTATTCAATAAGTTTTTATCTTGTAAAAAAGACAACAAAAGCGAAAAAATCCGCATGAATATGCCATTTTAGCATAACCATGCGGTTCTTCTCAATGGCAAGAGGCAACAAAAAAGATATTTTGTCTTTTCACTGTATGGATATGAACTCGTGTGAATTCTTTGGGCTATTAAAGGCAAGATTAACGCCGTGGGTACAGTGATAAAATAAAAAACCGAACCTGAACGCGAACACGCATCCAGGCTCAGCATGGTGGTTGTGGTAAGGATAAATCACTGCCTTTTCGAGCAAAAAAGTAAAAAAAGATGAGGAACCTAAAACGAATTAGGTCCAGCATTATGCTGGTGCGAGTGATGGGACTTGGGTGTTGCTCTAAGCAGTCACTTTCAGTAACCCTCCCAGCGGCTGATATTATTTTATTGGTATTCATATTCCAAGAGCAATTTAGTGGGTTCGCACCCACCTGCTCTCCACGTAAAAAAACAACACCGCTCACGAGTAGCGGTGTTGTTTTATGGTGCGAGTGATGGGACTTGAACCCATACGCCATATGACACACGCCCCTCAAACGTGCCTGTCTGCCGGTTCCAGCACACTCGCATATTATTTACTTATTATCGCGTTTGATATTATATCATTCAAAAGTCCGAATGTCAACATGACTTTTTAAAGTTGGCAATATAAAAGCAAAGCCAGCTTAAAGGCTTTGCTTTTATAAGATGTTTTTATGCGGATGGATAATTGTAACAAAGTGAAATATCTTGTACTTCGGTATAAAATTTATGCTAAAGCTACCGCCCGCCTTTATAAATGAACATATATAATCCCGTTTGCCGCGCGGATATATCTCACTTTAATAAGATAAGTGAAATACGCTGTAAAATTAACACGCGCATTAATAAAATTTTACGGAACCGTCCGACTTTTGCAGCGGGTGACCGTTTAAATATGACACGCTTTGCGGAAAGGCAGATGCTTTATAACGTAATGCTTAATATCTATATTTTTAAGACGAATTTTAATATAACAATTATAAATTTGCGGCCGTCGTTTACTTATAGAAGTTTCCGCCTACTGTCTCTATTCTTAAAAGGATTTTTTCCTCTTCTAAATTATTGGCATTTATAAATACCTGTACTGTTTCTCCGTCTCTGCCCGTGCAGACAAATTCATAACACAGCACTTCAATATAGCCCGGCACGGCTATAACGCATAAATTTGATTTTTCCGGCGTCAGATTTGAGCTTAATACTTCCTTAGCCTCGTCGGCGGTGTGATTTATTTTCGACATATCGCGTGCCTGGTGGGATAAAATATATTCTGAAGCATTGTAATTTACCACTTCTCCCGTATCAAGCGCAACACCGACATTTATTAAATCGGGATAGCATATTACCTCTTGGCCGCCGCTTGTGTCTATATAAGACATGGCAGCGGTGAGGACTCCCTCGTTTACAAAATAATAATTTACACTAAAGTTGCCAAGTCCTAAATTTTGCAGATAGGCTCTCGCAATATCCATTGCACTGTCATAGCTTATGCTTTCGTTTTCAACCCGGCGCGGATTTGTAATGTACAGCAGATATCCGCCCTTTTTTGTGATGCTTATAGATGTGCCGCCGCAGGTAAATCCGTAATATGGTATCTCGCCGTCGTTGACATTTCCAGCAGAAACATTACCCACGTCGACAC
>USGR01000092.1 GCA_900554165.1 uncultured Oscillospiraceae bacterium
GATATAGTTGTAAAAAATATCGGCAAGTTAGATGAATTTTCTGTTATGGCTTTTTGCGCCGTCAAATTGCTCACCGGCAAGACGGACGGACTAAATATTGATTTAAAATTTTTCCAGTAATTTACAGTAATAAAAAAGTATATAGAGATAATAATATTACTGCAAACGCTGAAAAGAATAAAGTAAGGAGTGCAATAAAACATGGCTAAGAGTTCTAATAATCAGGCTTTAGTACCTGAGGCTCGTGAAGCTCTGAACCGCTTCAAGATGGAAGCTGCTAACGAGGTTGGCGTAAATCTTAAGCAGGGCTACAATGGTGATCTGACCTCTAAGCAGGCCGGTTCAATAGGCGGACAGATGGTTAAAAAGATGATCCAGTCCTATGAAAGCAATATGAGATAAGACCTGTATTTCAGGAACGCCCCGCAAAAACGGGGCGTTATTTTTATCTTAAAAAATTAAAATCTTAGTGTATTGCTTAATATTCTATTAGGAGTATAAAAACTAACTTAAAGGATGTAAATATACAGAACAAAAAAGAGAAAATATATTGCCACATATTGAGATGTTAAAAAAAGAATAATTTATGAATTAATGAGCAAAATATATCAGAAGCAATGAGAGTATAGCTTCATTGACAAAGCGTTAAAAGGAGTTGAAATAAATGCTTGATAGGATATCGCTTGTTCTCGTTATAATAGGCGCCCTTAACTGGGGTAGCATAGGCCTTTTCCAGTTTGATATTGTCGGATGGCTGTTCGGCGGGCAGGGCGCTATAGTCAGCAGGATTATATACACATTAGTTGCTTTGGCAGGTGTATGGTGTATATCGTTGCTTTTCCGTCAACGAGAAGATATTGTAGAACGAGTGGAAAAATAACAAAGCATAATCAAAATGAGCGGGATAGTCTCCCGCTCATTTTGCTATAGATTAAAAGCATTAATTTCTATAATTAAAATTGCTCAGATAACAATTTCCTAATAAAATGTATGTGTACTATTTATATAGTAAGCCCATAAGTCGTTGAATAAACTTCGTTTGGATAAGCAGCGACCAATATAATAAATAATATCAAGAAAAAAGCGAATAAAGCGACTGAAAGAACTATGCCGATTATTCCCATAATTTTACCGCTTTTAGTGCGGCTGTTAGCGCACATAAATTTTTTGGCTCTATTTGCCTCAGCAATGGCGAGTATGCCGAAAACGATTGATATTGTAGGTGTTAAACACAAAGCAAACGCCGAAAATATAAGCGCAAGCAAGCCAAAAGTAAAGGCGTTGCTTCCCGGATATTTGCCGCTGCTGTAATTATTATAGCCATAAGGATAATAATATTGCTGATTATATGTATTATATTGATTATTTACGCCGTACTGACCGCCGTTTTGATTTATATTGCCGTATTGGTTTTGACCATTATAACGACCGTTGTAATTATCGTTCAAGTTGGTTAACCCCCATTAATTTGACAATTATTTTATAATAATATCATTTTTGCATATCTTTATCAACAAATTTTAACAGATATTTTTTATGATATTAAGCTTTTGGCTTTCATTGCGAAGCATTTAATTTTTAAAATTGGATGTCCCAAAAATAAAGGTGATTGGCAGTTAATCTATTGTCTTGAATAAGGAATAAATTAGTGTTAAAATATTTAATTAGAGTAGAGGAGTGGTGTTATGGCCCGCAAAAGATGGAATATAGCAGCTACAGATAAGCAGCAGGCGCTGCAGCTCGCTGAAAGCTGCGGGATAGATCCATTTATTGCCATAATACTAATGGCGCGGGGCTGCAGCACACCGGATGCTGTAAAGAACTTTTTTGCCGGCAGCGAATGTCTTGCCTCTCCGTTTGAGCTCAAAGATATGGACCGCGCTGTTTCGAGAATACAGCGCGCAATTGATGAATTTGAAAAAATAAGTATTTACGGCGACTATGACGCCGACGGCATAACATCCACGGCGCTGCTGTATTCCTATTTAACAAGTGTTGGCGCCGATGTATCATATTATATTCCCGAGAGGGAAGAGGGGTATGGCCTAAGCAGAGACGCAATAGATAAAATTAAGGAGCAGGGCACTTCTTTAATAATAACGGTGGATAATGGAATAGTTGCTGCCGATGAAATAGCATATGCAAATGGACTTGGGATAGAAACGGTCGTCACCGACCATCATTTGCCGGGTGAAGTATTGCCACCGGCAAAAGCGGTTGTGGATGCACACCGCAGTGACTGTACATCGCATTTTAAGGGGCTCGCCGGGGTTGGAGTGGCATACAAGCTTGTCTGTGCTATTGAAGGCTGCGGTTGCGACGAGCTGCTGGACGAATATGCCGATTTAGTGGCAATAGGCACAATAGCCGACGTAATGCCGCTGTATGACGAGAACAGAGTGTTTGTGAAAGCCGGAATAAATCTTATTCAAAACGCGCCGCGCATGGGTGTAGCCGCCCTGCTGCCGGCGGCGGGAATAAAGGCGTCGGATATAGACTCAGAAAACATATCATATTACATAGCGCCGCGCATAAACGCCGCCAGCCGAATGGGAAAGGCGTCGCGGGCGGTAAGTCTGCTGCTCTCTGAAGCAGAAGACGAGGCAATGCAGCTGGCTGAGGAATTATGCAGCGATAATACCAATCGCAAACGCTTTGAGCAGGAAGTATCCGCTGAGGCAATAAGGCAGATAGAAGAAAAAAAGCTGTACACAGACAGAATTATAGTGGTGTCCGGCAATGGCTGGCCGCACGGAGTAGTAGGAATAGCCGCCTCGCGTATTATGGAAAAATATGGTAGGCCGGCTGTAATATTTTCTGTTGAGAATGGTGAGGCGGTCGGTTCCGGCCGCAGCATGAAAGGTTTTAATCTGCACCAATGCATATCAAGCTGCGGAGATTTGCTGCTTAAATTCGGCGGGCACGAGCTTGCCGCCGGCGTTACTATAAAAGAGGATGATATAGACGAGTTTAGACGCAGAGTAAACGAATATGCCAAAAATAATTCAAAAATAATGCCGTTTGCCTGCATAGATATAGACTGTAAGCTTAATCCCGCCGGCGTCGGCCTTGAAACGGTAGAGGCGATGAAGCCGCTGGAACCGTTCGGAAGCTCGAACAAACGCCCAATTTTCGGATTTTTTGACGTTAAACTTGAAAGGATTACGCCATCGTCCGACAAAAAGCATTTAAGGCTTACGTTTTCGAGAGGAAGCACTTCATTTAGCCTTATGAAGTTTTCGACAACCGCAGATGAGTTTAAATTTCTTCCCGGCGACAGGCTGGACTTGGCCGTTACGCTTGCAGAAAATTTATATAACGGCAATAGATATTTAAGAATAAATCTTGTAGATATGCGTCCTGCAGGGATTGATTATGATGAATATCTGCGTCAAATAAGAGTGTATGAGTGCTTAAACCGCGGTGAGGATGACATTGATATAAGCGCCAGCTGTATACCTGACAGGGACACACTGGCGAGCATATATCGTTACATAAGGTCAAACGGCGAAATTTGCTGCGACGACGACAGCATATCTTTACGGCTCGGCATGGCGGAGAGCTACTGTAAAGTGATGCTTGCGCTGGACATAATGAGCGAATTGGGATTAATAGAGGTCAGCCGAGTAAATGGGCTTATTAAGGCAAATATTATTAATATAAACGGCAAGGTAAATATAGACGAATCTGTTCTTATGAAAAGAGTAAAGGCGATTAATGAAGCAAAGGAGAAGCAGGCCGCCGTATGAGCGAAAATGTATCTAGAAAGGAAAAGTACGAAAATTTCATAAAAATGATAAAGGACAGCGGCGTAAACTACGACATAGACAAAATCAGCCGTGCCTATAAGCTGTGCGAGCAGGCGCATGAGGGACAATTCCGTTCATCGGGCGAGCCGTTTTTTTATCATCCGGTGGCGGTTGCTACTATTTTGTTTGAGCTTGGCATGGACAGCGACACGCTTTCGGCGGCGCTACTGCACGACGTTGTCGAGGATACCGACGTAACCATTGAGGAGATAGAAAAGCAGTTTGGCTCAGACGTTGCGATGCTTGTCAACGGCGTCACAAAGGTTACGCAGATAGGTAAGCTCCCGTCGCGGGAGGAAGAGCAGGCGGAGAACATACGGCGCATGCTGCTGGCAATGTCGGAGGATATACGAGTAATAATAATAAAACTTGCCGACAGGCTGCACAACATGCGCACCATAGATTGCCGTCCCCAGAAAAATCAGCTTGACAATTCACTGGAAACGCTGGAGGTTTATGCGCCAATAGCACACCGGCTCGGTATCCGCACAGTGAAAGAAGAGCTGGAGGATTTAGCCATTAAGCATCTTGACCCAGTGGGATATAAGGAAATAGAGGACTCGCTGCAGTCGGTTAAGGAGTACCGTCAGCAATTTTTGGAGAAAATCAAGACAAAAATAAAAAATAGGCTTCAGGACATAGTTCCCAACGCCCATATTGAGGGCAGGGTAAAGTCGATACACGGAATATATCGCAAGATGTATATGCAAGGCAAGAGCTTTGACGAAATATATGATATATACGCCGTGAGAATTATAGTCGACACACTAAACGACTGTTATAACGTGCTGGGCATTGTACATGACATATTCCGGCCGCTTCCGGGACGATTTAAGGACTATATATCTACTCCAAAGCCGAATATGTACCAGTCGCTTCATACTACTGTGCTTGACAGAGAGGGTGTGCCCTTTGAGGTGCAGATACGCACATGGGAAATGCACCGCACAGCCGAGCTCGGTATAGCGGCGCACTGGAAGTACAAAGAGAACATAGATAAATCCGACAAAAGGATGGAGGAGCGTCTTGCGTGGATAAGGCAGCTGCTCGACGCACAGAAAGAAAGCGACGACGTTGAAGAGATAGTCCGCAGTATAAAGACAGATTTAAGCCAGGAGGATGTTTTTGCCATTACTCCAAAGGGCGACGTCATAAATCTGCCGGCCGGCTCGACGGTGATAGATTTTGCATATGCAATACATTCGGCGGTTGGCAACAGCATGATAGGCGCAAAGGTCGACGGCAGGATAGTTCCGCTTAACCATGTGGTGCAGACGGGCGACGTCATAGAAATAATCACCACTTCGGCGCCGGGCCACGGCCCCAGCCGCGACTGGCTTAAGATGGTAAAGTCAAGTGAAGCCCGCAG
>USGR01000093.1 GCA_900554165.1 uncultured Oscillospiraceae bacterium
GACCGGAGTTATATTTGCAATAGAAGAGCTGCACAAAAAATTTTCGCTTAAACTGCTTCTTTCCTCAATGGCGTCATGCTTTTCGGCGGCATTTTTGTCGCGTCTTGCCTTTGGGCAGCAGCCGGTATTTAATTTTCAGGATATAAGCGTTATTGAATTAAAGCACTACTGGATAGTTGTAATCCTCGGCATAGTTTTGGGGCTTTTCGGCAAGCTGTATCAGATATGCGTACCGTTCATGCAGGGGATATATGATAAAATTCAATTAAAGTTTATAAAAACAGCCATACCGTTTGTTTTGGCGGGAATTATAGGATTTATCTGCCCAATGCTGCTTGGCGGCGGCAATGACATAATTGCATCTATCAGCGCCAAAACAGCGTTGTCGTCGCTTATTATACTGCTTATCGCCCGCTTTGTATTTTCAATTTTAAGCTTTTGCTCCGGCGTGCCGGGCGGAATATTCCTGCCGCTGCTTACATTAGGCGCCATCTGTGGTGCGGCCACCGGCAATGTGTTTGACATGTTAGGCCTCGGCTTTGGAACAGATAATTATATAATGCTGGGAATGGCGGGCTATTTCTCCGCTGTGGTGCGCTCGCCTATTACGGGCATATTGCTGATATGCGAAATGACGGGCAGCGCGGAAAATCTGCTGCCGCTGATGCTTATATCGCTTATGGCTTATGTCACTGCAGGTCTGCTTAAATCTGAGCCGATATATGATACGCTTCTTAACCGCATGCTTAGCCAAAGCAACAAAAAAGCCGCTGAAAATTAAAGCTTGCTCTTTGCATTGCTTTTTCCCGATAAAAATTCAGATGCGCAGCTGAAAAAGGCATTTAGCGTCTTATGCCTCTCTCAAAAAGCAGCAGAGCATATATCACCGATATTTTCCCCCGCATTGCTCAGTGTCTTTATCGGGCGGCGCATGCTCATGTCATAAGCGGACGTTATATCGTTAAGCAGTTTGTGCTTTTACTCATTTGAAAATGCACGGAAAGCGATAAGCTTCCTATATTATCGTCAGAAAATATAGGGCTTATTTGTAAGCATTATCCGTCAAGCTTATTTATCTGCCGACGGCAGGCGTCATTTTTAAAAGCGTCATATTATTCTTATTGCGGTTTAGTTCCAATCTTCGCAATAGTATGCTGGAGATAATTTTTCCTCGGCGGCATTTATACAAAGCGGGAGCGCCTTTGCGCTCCCGTTATTTTTTCTATTTAAGCTTATCCTCCGCCATATCCGCTTTTTGTAGCAGCAGATATGATTTAAAGCGTACAAACAACGCTATAAAAACTGCTGCAGCTGCATCTATTGATTAAAATCAGATTTTATTCTCTCCTAAACATCGGTGTGATATAAATTTCTGCTCTTCTTTAAATTCAGCATGCACAGACTGCCGCCCATTTAATCCGTTTCAGCTTTAAAAGCGCAATTAAGCCGGATTATTCCACTGATGACGTCTCGGATACTCCAGCAGCAGAGTCTTCTCCGGATGTATCGGCGCCGGAAGCGTTGTCCATTGATCCGTACATTACACGGTACATCTCCATCGCCGCTTCATATATCCGCCCGCCCTGACGCTCAAAAAGTGCCGGATTTATGCCCTTTACATTGCCGGACTTCACTGCGGTTGTCTCTGCAAGCGCAGGATTTTCAAGTATGCTCTGGGCTATGCCATCGCTGCAGAAAATATAGTCGGGGTTTAAAGACGCCACATACGACGCCCAATCGCTCCCTTCCGGCACGGCTTCCGCCGGATTATCTGCCCCGGCAAGCGTCATTATATCAGATATAAACGAGCCCTTATATGCAATTATGCCGTCAGACGGAATAAACACTGCTTTTTTCAGCGTCTGCCCCGCTACGTTTGCTTCATTCTTTATCTTGTTTATAAGATTATTATATGTCGTCTCGCCGTTTATCTGCCCAGTAGTCTTTCCGGCAAAGGCAGTAGCCACCGCCACATAGACATCTTTAAGACCGTCGATATTCTGCGCCGCTTCTATTGAAATGACGGGTATATTGCGCAGCCTGAGGCTTTCATTTAGCTCGTCGTTTAAATTTCCGCTTACTATCACAAGGTCGGGGCTCGCGTTTATTATTTTTTCTGTCTCAGGATTTGCGGCGGTGCCCATCTTTTCTTTCTGCGCCGCTTCCTCTGGATAGTCGCAGTCATTAGACACGCCGTAAAGCTGAGCATAAGAGCCCAGTTCATATATAATCTCTGTAATAGACGGCGAAAGGCATATAACCCTCTGCGGTGCGGACTTTATTTCTACGCCGGCGACTGTTGCAGGAAAATCGTCCCGGCCCTCTATCGTCACGCCGCCGTCGCCATCGCCGCAAGAGGTTAATAATCCCGCTGCCATAAGCGCCGCAAGAAGAATAGATATTATCTTTTTCAATTCATCCGCTCCCTTATTTTAAATTCATCTGCTTTAAAGGCATCCCTATCGTCGTGAATAAAAGCGCTGGTCGTAAATTTACTTGCCGGATATTTGCCAAACTCCGGCTGATATATGGCACATCGCACAATTTAAAATAGTATATATTTTTTGCTATGCTCTAAAAACAGAGCTATATAAAAATCGCTTGTGAAATATATGCTCAGACGGCCGCCGTTATAAATCAAGGCCAAGATTTATACGGCCGGCGGCATATTCTATAAACTGCTGCGCTGTACGCGGCGAGCGTACGCCTCTGCGTACGGCAAACCTGTCGGCTGCCGCAAAAAGCGCTTGCTCGTCGATGTTTATGCCGTTCTCTTTTGCCAAAAACGCCACTATTTCACGATATACCTTAAGATTGGGGTTAAAGAATGTCACCGTCAGCCCAAACCTGTCCGACAGCGACAGCATTTCTTCGCGAGCATCGGCGTCGTTTGTCTCTTTTGAAAGCTCAGACGTCGACTTCTCCTTTACCAGATGCCGGCGGTTTGAGGTGGCGTAAACCAGAATATTATCCGGCCTTTTTTCGAGCGAGCCCTCCAGCACCGCCTTAAGGTCGCTCAGCACCGCCTCATCCCCGCTTAGCGACAAGTCGTCAATATATATTATAAATCTGTTGGGATATCTCGATAAAATTCCTATTAGGCTTGACAATCCGCTTAAATTGTTTTTGGCAAGCTCTATCATCCTAAGGCCCCGGCCGCTGTACTCATTAAGCAGCGCATGTATGGTGGCGGATTTGCCTGTGCCCCGGTCGCCGTAAAGCAGCACGTTCTGCGCCGGAAGCCCTTTTACAAACGCCTCTGTATTCTCTTTAACCACCGCGCGCTCGGTATCGTAGCTTTTTAAAGAGGCAAGCCGGATTTTGTCGGTGTTTATCGCCGGAACAAGGCCGCCCTCATATTTAAAGGCGCTGTATCTGGAGACAATACCGTATCCGTTTTTCTCGTAATAGCCTTTAAGATAATTAAAAAACGACTCCGCATCGGCCGATATATTTTTATTTTCCGACGCCCATACCGGCGCACCTGCCGGTAAATCAGACTTTTCGGGGCGTAGGTGCATAAGCTCTACAAGTGTTTCCAAATCAAAAAGCGCAGCGGATTTTATATCCTCCGGCAGCTTTTCGCCAAAGGCCATCGCCCTCGATGCAGGGTTTTCATCCATTTCAGCTGCGCTGATAAATGCACCGCAAACATCGCTGCTTTTATCAAATTCTAATGCAGAGCAAAAAACCGCAGCAGCAGCGGCTGCAATCTCTTCCTTACCCGCACCGGCCGCTTTAAGCCTTACATATTCGCATATCTGGCGCACCACCGGCGCATTAATCACGCCTTTATAAACCGTCGCCGACGCTACTCTCAAATTTAACTCAGTTATATCCATTGCTTTACTGCCTCCTGTTTTAATAATTGTAAACGCATGTAAAGCTCAAGTCAAGTCAAACAGGCCTGCCGCATATAACCGTCTCTATGCCTATAATAAATTACAGCGATTACTGTTTTTATCATGCTGCATAAAGTTAATAAGCCTTATACGATTTTACCCCTAATTGCATTGGCTGTAGGCTGATATAAATTAACAAGATAATATTCATAAGTGCACCGCATAGTATCAGATGCAAATAAGTCTTGTGCTGTACACAGCCGCGTCAAGCATGCTATACACTTTTCCGCTCACGTATCCCTATTTTGCCGTTTGTAAACAATAAGCGTAATTGCAGAAACCTCTGTAATAATTTGAGAGGCTGCACTAAGCATGCTTTACCGCAAAGGTCTTATGCCGTTTCTTATCTCCTGCCGGCTGAAGACTGCGCTTGCTCTCTGCTCAAGTCAAAAACAAGCAGATTATCTTTTCACTAATTACGACACTTTTGTAAGTCTTATCCTTTTCCTTTATTTATAAGCTCTTTCGCCTGTTTTCCCGTTAAATGTTCGACTTCAAGCTCAAGCATACATAATGGCGCATACTCCATCTCTATTGCTCGTTCTCTCTTCTCCTCGCTGTCCTGCGGATTATATTTAGCCGCCAGTAAAGTAATGGCTTTCCGCTTTTCGGCCTCATCCTCTAAAATTCTTATTTTGCCAAACGCAATTACACTTTTAAAATATGACGTATATTCATCCGGTTTTACATCATCTTTTGCTATAACGCAAAACGATGCTTTACTATTTGCCTTTATGCTGTCTATCTTATGCCCCGCCTTTGCAGAGTGGAAAAATATTTTTTTATCATGATAAACAAAGCTGAGCGGAACGGCGTAAGGATAGCCGTCGTCTCCTTCCAGCGCCAGTACGCCGGAGGTTGCTTTAGCCAATATTTCATTGCAATCCTCTAAAGAAAGCTGCTGATTTTTTCGCCGCATTGGCCTGAACATAATTACTCACCCGCAGTTTTAATTTTTAAGCTTATCTTAACACAGCAGATTTTTTGTATCAAGACATTATATATTTTGCGTCTTATTCACAGTTTAACAAAGCTTTAAGTTGAAACATTATGCTTTAGGTAGTATAATAAAAAAATATAAATATGCCGTCTGCAGCATTATCAAAGATAGCACTGAGATATGCTGATGCTCTTTGATTAATGCATGGCAGAAAATTTTATGCACCGCAAAAGTATAACAAAAAACACAGGAGCCGTTTATGAAATACAGAAATCCAACGCTAATGGAAAAAATAGTGCGTGAAGAAGAAC
>USGR01000094.1 GCA_900554165.1 uncultured Oscillospiraceae bacterium
CTATTACAGTGTCGCCTATTCTTATGTCCTTTTCCTTTATAAAGTCCTCGTTGTGCAGCACCGCCCTCGTCACCGTCGTGCCGGCAAGCATTATTGGCTCAAAAACCGCCGTCGGTGTAAGCGCTCCGGTTCGGCCGACATTTATTTCTATCTCTTTAAGCACCGTTTCCTTTTCCTCCGGCGGGTATTTATAGGCCATAGCCCAGCGCGGGAATTTTGAAGTTGCCCCAATACTTCTGCGCTGGGAAAAATTATTTATATTTATTACCGCGCCGTCGGTGCCGAACGGCAGCTTTCCGCGCTCGTTGCCTATGCGCTCTATTTCTGCTGAGACTTCCTCAATGCTGCTGCAAACCTTATAAAAAGGAATTATCTTAAAGCCGGCAGATTTGAGATATTCAAGGCTTTCACTGTCTGTTTCAAATTCAAGTCCCTCAGACGACAAAATGGAAAATATAAATATATCCAGTCCCCTTGACGCTGTTATTTTCGGATCCTTTTGGCGCAGCGCTCCCGACGCGGCATTTCTCGGATTTTTTGGAGGCTTTTCACCTAATTCCTCTTGAATATCCACTAATCTTTCAAAAGAGCTTATAGGCATAAACACCTCGCCGCGCACTTCTAAAAACGGGGCGTCGGTTTTTATAGACAGCGGAACTGACCTTATTGTGCGTATATTGGCCGTTATATTCTCTCCTATGCGTCCGTCGCCGCGCGTCGATGCGCGGTATAACTGCCCGTTTCTGTACTCTATCGACACTGAAAGTCCGTCAATTTTTGGCTCTACTATATACTCAGTTTTGCCCAAAGCTTTTTCCATACGCTCGTTAAAGTCGTATATTTCCTCCATACTGAAAGCGTCTTCCAAGCTGAGCATGGCAGTATTATGCGCTACTTTCTCAAATGTATCCTCTGCACTGCCGCCTACCCGCTGCGTGGGAGAATCAGGTGTTATATACTCGGGGTTCTCTGCCTCAAGCTGCTCGAGCCGGCGAAGAAGCATATCGAACTCACGGTCGTCTATCTCCGGGTCGTTATCTATATAATATCTTTTATTATGATAATTTATTTCTTTTCTGAGCTGCTCTATCTCAGATTGTATTTTTTCTTTCATATTAACCCTCTTTCACGACATGAGTATATTATGACTAAATTTTTATTTTGGCAAGTTGAAATCTGCGCATAAGCTGTTTGCTTTTAATAAATCCGTCAGCTTTCTCCACTCTGCCCTGCATATGCAGCCTCGCCGGACATGTTAGATGCACCTGCCGCAATATTCGCATAAACGCTCGGCACGCTTCCTACAAGTATCGTCTCAGCAATTAAATAGCTCGATGCTATCTCTACAGAAGTGCTGTGCCACGATGATACCAAATATACCGTTGTCGTCACTTTCAGCATAATGCGGTGCAACGTCTGATTTATTCCTGCGCTTTCAAACACGTTTTCATATGACGTCAGCACTCCTTCGGCAAACTGCAGCTTAAAGCTTAGCTTAGGGCCGCGTCCCATAAGCAGGTCGCTGCCGGTAAAGGTGCCTATCGGCACCTTAAACTCGCTGTATTCGCTGCTCGATAAATTTTCCATAATCTTATCGCTTATTTTCGCCTTAAGCTGATTCATTTTCACAGTGTCTGTCTGTATCGCCGATATCTGAGAGCTGTCGTCCTTTTGCAGAGTTACAAGCTGAGAATAGCTTATTCCGTCCTCTGCAAGGACCACGTCTACAGCAT
The DNA here is from genome assembly GCA_900554165.1 of uncultured Oscillospiraceae bacterium. Next base: position 1,734 of record USGR01000094.1, read on the forward strand.
TGTTAAAGGCCTTCTCTGCTATATTTTGAGCATATACTTCAGATATATTCGAAATAGACGGCCACATGCAGCCATCTATTGCTATAAAAGCAACAGCAATTATAATAATTATTATGAGCAGTTTTTTTATCGGACTGCTTCTGCGCCGCCCCATCTTCATAAAATTTGCCCCTTTGAAAATATACTTTTACTATATTACCAGTATATACAAAGGAGCTTTTTTTGTGAAAAAACGGCTGTTTTAACGTCTTATTTTTAATTTTTGTTATGTTTTTATTTTCTCTTTCGGCACATAATCTCCGATATCCACAGCCGCATATAATTCGGCAAGCAGTATATCGTCGGAAAGAGACTGTGCTGCATTGGGCGCCCAAACGCTTCCAAACAGCGGCCGCCCCGACGATGCGGCAAGCTGCCTGCTGTCGGCTTCAAGAGTAAAGGCAATTACTCGCCGCATTAAAACGGCAAATGGCTTAAGCGCTACTCCGCCGGCTGCGCGTCAAGCTTCCAGCTTTCGGTATTCACTATTGTCGCCGCCATCATGGTGCCGTCATTGAATATGAAGGTCACTCTATTTGTGCCGTATGTATACACCAATATCCGATAATTTTCAAGTACGGGACCAAGCATGAAAAACACATCGCTCTTCTCCGGCTGGCCGCTGCGCTCCGGCTGTCCGAGATGTGCTATTACATCATCCTCCGTCGCCACATAAAGCGGAAAACCATACGGCTCGCTGTAGCTGACTATGGCCGATATAACCTCATTTGAATCCGGAAGATAACAATACAGCTCGTTTACGGCGTTAAGCTCTATATGGCTGCTGAACTCATTCTCTGTAAGCGTTATCTCACCGTGTCCGTGGCCGTCGTCATCCGCGCCCGATTCTGTGCTGCTCGCCGCATTTTCATAATATGCCCTTACCGCATCCGCATTGTCGCCTAATTTTATCTCAAGCGGATACATCTGTCCGGCTGTTGCGTATTCGCTCACATTTACCGGCGTAAACGATAAGTCCGGCTGCGACACAAACGGCGCTTCAGACGATACCGTCCCGCCGCTGCCGTCACCGCATGATGTCAGCAGTCCAGCAACCATAAGTAATGACATAAACAAAGCTGTCAGTTTTTTCATTTACTAATCCTCCAATATATCGATGATTTTGTGCAAATCGTTTATATTCACATATATCAGCCGCGCCGCTCACAGCAGGCGATACGCTTATAGAAGCGTGCCATTGCTATGCTGACGGCCGACTTTAGACTGTACCGGCTTCAATCAGTAGTTTGTCCATGTATAACAGAGTTTCTCCGACCAAATCCGCATCGTAAAAAGGCGCTGCCGCTTTCATTGTCGCCGAATACGGTGATGGGCTCTTATTATGCTAAGCCCCACAAGCCGGCTTCAAAGGCGCCCAAATGCTTAGCTTCCGTTTTCTGCCAGAGATGCTGCCTACTCACCGCTATGTGATAAATATAATCTCTTCTGCCGTCATCTTTTTCAGTGACCGCTCCGATAATTTTCCCATCTCTCCGCTGAAAATCAGGTTTGTAGATCTCTTTTTAATTTTTCTCTGCCGTTTTTGAAATAGTCGGCATTCTTTAGTCAAATGCCGGAGCATAAGCGCCATAACGAGTAAGCATTGTTGCAGTCTCTATGCACATGTTTCTTGTCTTCATTTTTCGCCGTGCATAATTACGATTTATGAATTGCTGTCCAGCAAATCCTTGCGCAGCTGCCAGAGGTCCTGTGATAAATCGACATAATAATTGTGCGGGTTTTCCAGCCTCAGCACCTCGTCCCAAAGAGTCGATACCTGCCGCTCGCAATATGCTTTTATGGACTGCACCGACGGACATTTATATACTAATTTGCCGTTTTTATAAATCTGCTTATGCAGCGGCCGCGCTATGAAATCCGTAATAGTCTTACGCTTCCAAGTATATTCCGGGTCAAATATCTCATATGGTGCATTCTCATCTATATTTTCGCCGTGCAGTGTTACAACATCGGCGATTGCTTTGCCGCTCGTTTTGTCAAACAGTCTGTGCACCTGCTTAAAGCCGGGAATAGTAAGCTTGGTTATGTTCTCGCTTATCTTTATCTTCGGTATTATCTTACCGTCCTTTTCAATGCCGGCAAGCTTATATACACCGCCGAATACAGAGTCCGATGACGCTGTTATGAGCCGCTCGCCGACGCCAAAAGAGTCTATTTTGCCGCCCTGTATTATTACCTCTCTGATTATATTTTCATCAAGCGAGTTCGTGGCGATAATTCCGCAGTCTGGGAAGCCCGCTTCATCAAGCATTTTTCGCGCTCGCTTTGACAGATACGTTATATCTCCGCTGTCTATGCGTATGCTCTGCGGCCTAAATCCGCGCGGGATTATTTCTTCATTAAACACCTTTATAGCATTAGGCACACCGGATTTAAGCACATTATAAGTGTCAACAAGCAGCGAGCAATTTTCCGGATATGTCCTCGCATATGCTCTAAAAGCATCCAGCTCGCTGTCAAACATCTGTACCCAGCTGTGCGCCATGGTCCCAACCGCCGGTATGCCGTAAAGCTTTTCAGCAAGCGTTAACGACGAGCCAATGCATCCGCCGATATATGCTGCACGGGCGCCGTAGAGGGCAGCCGACAGGCCGTGTGCACGCCGCGCACCAAACTCCATCACCGTGCGGCCCTGTGCCGCCCTTACTATTCTGTTCGCTTTAGTCGCTATAAGAGACTGGTGATTTATTATCATAAGAAGCGCAGTTTCTATCAGCTGAGCCTGTATAATTGGGCCGCGCACTATTATCACCGGCTCTTTCGGAAAGATTGGCGTACCTTCCTCAACTGCAAAAATATCACATTCAAATTTAAAGTTTTTGAGATACGAAAGAAAGCCCTCTGAATATATGCCTTTTGAGCGTAAAAACTCTATATCCTCATCAGTAAATTTTAGGTCCTCTATAAACTCTATAAGCTGCTGTAGTCCCGCCATTATGGCAAAGCCGCCGCCGTCCGGCACCCGGCGAAAAAACATGTCAAAATATGCTACGGTATCCGACATATGATTGTTAAAATATCCGCCGCTCATGGTTATTTCATAATAGTCCGCTGCCAATGCCAGCGCCGCTTCATTATCAATCAAAGACATATGCACACCTTCACTGCTTCATTTATTTTTTTATCTTTATTCAATTATAGTTTAACAATTTTTCCCGTATTTTTCAACCTATTTTAAAGATGCACTCGCCTCATCGTATTACATCTCAAACAAAGCAAAATGATTATATGGTACTATTTTCATCTGCCGCAGCATATACTTTAATTGTATCTTTAAAATATCCTTGTAAAATGGATATCAGGGACTGTCGTTCAATTTCTTCGTCTTCAACAATCAAAACTGTACATTGTTTTTCC
>USGR01000095.1 GCA_900554165.1 uncultured Oscillospiraceae bacterium
CTTATGTACAGGACAATGTTGAGGGCGCAAAACTCTCTTCTTACAAGTCGGGTATGGACGCGGCGCTCGCCCTTAAAAACGGCCAGCTTGACGCTGTCGTTCTTGACGAACTGCCGGCACAGGAGATTGTTAAGCAGAACGACGATTTAAAGATTTTAGATGAAAGCCTTACTACGGAATCTTATGCTATAGCTGTGCGCAAGGGAGATACAGAGCTGCTTAACAGCATTAATGCCACACTTAAGAGAATTAAAGAAGATGGCACATTTGAGAATTTTACTAATGCGTTTATGCCGGCAAGCGGCGAAATAAACGTGCTCCAGCCGAGAGAGACAAGCGGAGATACAATTAAAATGGGTACAAACGCCGCCTTTAAACCGTTTGAATATCTTGAGGGCAGTGATATTGTAGGATTTGACATTTGCCTGTCTGCGGAAATCGCCGCCGACGCTGGTAAAAAGCTTGAGGTTGTAAATATGGACTTTAATGCTCTCATTACTGCGCTTGCGGCCGGTACGGTTGACTTTGTTGCTGCCGGCATGACGGCTGACGCCGAGCGTATGCAGAGTGTAGATTTTTCTGACCCATATTACGATGCTACACAGGTCATAATCGTTAAAAAATAGAATTACTTTGATACTGCAGTAATTCTGCTGCAGTGATGTTATACAAAATAACTCAACGGGGCGGACTGTTCCGCCCCTGATTTTATCAAGGGAGGGAAACAGCTTGTCTATTTGGGAGCAGATATACAACAATCTTATTGCGCAAGATAGATGGATGCTTATTCTGCGCGGACTTGGCACAACACTGCTTATCGCTTTCGGAGCTATTATAATAGGTACTGTTATCGGTATCATTATTTGTCTGTTCCGCATGTCTAACATAAAAATTCTGCGCTGGATTGGCACGCTTTACATAACCGTTATACGCGGTGTTCCTGTTATTACTCAGCTTATGATATTTGCTTTTGTCATTTTTGCGCCTTATGGAATGCCTCTTAATTTAGTCGCCATAATAGGATTTGGCGTTAACTCCGGCGCATATGTTTCGGAAATATTCCGCGCCGGCATTCAGGGCGTCGACGTCGGCCAGATGGAGGCAGGGCGTTCATTGGGCCTTAAAAAGTGGCAGACTATGGTGAAGATTATATTCCCACAGGCCTTTAAAAATATTTTGCCTACATATACTAATGAGTTTATTGTGCTTATTAAAGAGACATCGGTTGCAGGCTACATAGCTATTCAGGACCTTACAAAGGTCGGCGATATGATTCGAAACGCCACGTTTAACGCTTGGGTTCCGCTTATCACCACCGCCGTTATATATCTTATTCTTACGCTGGGTCTTGCTAAGCTCTTCTCTTTACTGGAAAGGAGGCTCGCCCGCAGTGATAGAGGTTAAAAATCTGTGCAAAAATTTTGGCGATAACCATGTGCTTAACGGCATAACCGAAACTATTAAAAAGGGTGAAAAAGTAGTCGTTATCGGACCGTCAGGTTCGGGTAAAAGCACTTTTTTGCGCTGCCTTAATCTGCTGGAGACACCGACGAGCGGTGAAATCTGGTTTGAGGGCCAAATGATTAATGAAAAAGGCGTAAATGTCGACGAGCTGCGCCGCAAAATGGGAATGGTGTTTCAGCACTTTAATCTGTTCCCTCACCTAACAGTTATGCAGAATATAACCCTCGCGCCTGTCACGTTAAAGCTTCAGTCTAAAGAGGAAGCCAGTGAAAACGCTTTAAAATTGCTTAAGCGCATAGGGCTGTTGGATAAGGCAGACGCATATCCGTCTATGATATCCGGCGGGCAGAAGCAGCGCATTGCCATTGTCAGGGCGCTGGCAATGAATCCGGATGTAATGCTGTTTGACGAACCTACCAGCGCGCTTGACCCTGAAATGGTTGGCGAAGTGCTGGAGGTTATGAAAGAGCTTGCCGCTGAGGGTATGACAATGGTTGTCGTAACTCATGAGATGGGATTTGCCAGAGAGGTCGGAACAAGGGTGTTGTTTATGGACGAGGGGAAAATCCTTGAGCAAAACGAGCCGCATGCGTTTTTTGCAAATCCACAGCACGACAGACTGAAAGACTTTCTCGCTAAAGTATTGTAATTAACTTTTAAGCCTCCGGCATAGCCGGAGGCTTTTAATATGCATTATAACGGCCGCAGCAAGCATCTTAAAACGCGCAATTTTATTTTTGTCTACATCCGATTTGCGTACTATCCGTACAATATAAAGTGCGCCGCTGTGGCGTCTTAGCGTTTATATTCGCCATTTTTGCGGGTTTTCGGCTTTCTGCCGGCAAAAGGATTGCTGAGAGATAATGCCATCAACACCGATTCTTTTGGTGTCTGACGCGCATTCTGAGGACGGCAAAATTTGAAATAAGCAAGTCATGACCACCCGTAAAACGGGTGGAATGAAAGAGTCCTAAGGGCATGCTGCCGGCAAGCGTCTCAAGACGCACGGAATTTTTCTCCTGCATCACTTGCCCCACAGACCGCAAACTGGCTATGGATGCTTTTATGACAGCTTCCCGCCATTGCAAAACTGTTTTTACTATCTCGCTTCGCTCGCAGCTTGATGCTAAGATTTTTTACCTTTTACCTGCAAAGCCGGTGGTATTCCGCTAAAGCAAGCAAAATAAAACTCTATGTAAATGATATCATTCACATAGAGTTTTATTGTTTTCCACTTACTTGGCATATATCAGCATTTTGCCGATACTGCTTTATGTTTCTTCTGCGATTTGTCGATGGATTTTTTAATCAATCCGAGTATGTTGCAGATTATTCCTCTTCATTCCAGCTGTACATCTTGCGAAGCTCTTTACCAACCGACTCGAGCTGATGCTCGGCCTCTCTTTTCCTCATAGCGAGGAAGTTTGCGCGGCCGCCGGCCTGATTTTCCGCTATCCACTTGCTGGCAAATCTGCCGCTCTGGATATCGTCGAGGATGCGCTTCATTTCCTTTTTCGTCTCCTCTGTTATAAGGCGCGGGCCGGCAGTATAATCGCCGTACTCAGCCGTGTCGGAGATAGAATAACGCATCTTTGCAAAGCCGCCCTGATATATAAGGTCTACTATGAGCTTCATTTCATGTATGCACTCAAAATAAGCATTCTTCGGATCATAACCCGCTTCTACCAGTGTTTCAAAGCCAGCCTTCATAAGCGCTGTTACACCGCCGCAGAGAACCGCCTGCTCACCAAACAGGTCGGTTTCAGTCTCAACCCTGAACGTAGTCTCCAATACGCCGGCACGTGCTCCGCCTATGCCAGCCGCATATGCAAGCGCTATGTCCATTGCGCGGCCGGTGTAGTCCTGCTGTATTGCTACCAGGCAAGGTACGCCCTTGCCCTCGACATACTCGCTGCGAACTGTGTGGCCCGGGCCCTTAGGCGCTATCATAAATACGTCTATATTTGCTGGAGGAACTATCTGACCAAAATGTATGTTAAAGCCATGGGCAAAAGCCAGAGCATTGCCCTCCTCAAGATTAGGCTCTATGCTCTCTTTATAAAGCTTAGCCTGCTTCTCGTCGTTTACCAGTATCATTATTACGTCTGCCTGCTTTGCAGCATTGGCGGCAGTGTCTACCCTAAGGCCTGCCTCTTCAGCCTTTTTCCATGATTTGCTGCCCTCATAAAGTCCGACTACAACGTCTACACCGCTTTCATGCAGGTTAAGCGCATGCGCATGTCCCTGGCTGCCGTATCCTATTATGGCTACTGTCTTACCCGCTAATGCGCTTATATTGCAGTCGCTTTCGTAAAATATTTTTGACATAGAAATTCCTCCTATTTTATTGTGAAATATATCACTATGCTTTTAAAGCATGTTGGCAATTTTATTCGGCCCATCAGCAGATAAATGCTCGGCCTAAAATCGGCTTTTAATGCTTTTAATATCAGCTTGCCGGATTTCAGCAAAACGCTTGATAAAACACGAGACCGTAACACCGCAAATGCAGCCGTTTATGCTCGGCGTCTTTTCTGCATACGGCAGATAATGCCGCTTGTCCAATGTGTATACCTATTTACCGCCGGCTGATGGCGGATTTATTTACCTTTATGCATATATCTTCACAGTATGCATAAGGCTGTCTTTCAAGATATTATAGCACAACTGCGTTAATAGTACAAATTATTTTCTCACCGTCGACGAGCCCTTTTCTACTGCTATGGCGCCGGTGCGCACCGCCTCTTTTATGCCGTACGGCTCGAGCAGTGCCTGAAGCGTCTCCGTACGCTCTACCGTGTCGCAAAATTCCAGTGTTATTGTAGTCTTTGTCACGTCCAGCACTTTTGCGTCCATTACTTCGGCTATCTTCATAATCTCCGCCCGCTTGTCCGCAGGAACCGACACCTTAAACAGGCTGAGCATACGGCTTATGTATTTGCCCTCCTGCAGCGTTTTTACCTTTATTACCGGTATCACTTTGTTTAGCTGTTTTTCTATCTGCTCTACAGTATAATCGCTGCCGTCAGCCACTATTGTCATTCTTGATATGGCGGGGTCCTCTGTCTCGCCTACCGCCAAGCTGTCTATATTAAACCCGCGCCGCGAGAACAGCGACGCCACCTTTGACAATACGCCGGCCTGATTCTCTACCAGTACTGATATTGTATGCTTCATGGGTTGTTCCTCCCTAAATATTAAAATAAATCTATGTGCGCTGCTATAAAGCTTTTGGAATGTGCCTGCACATCTGCGGCATATGCAATGTCCGATGCATTTTATCGTAGATGTTCGCTTTTTTGGCAGCTTTTTCTGCGCAAAGCGCATCATAGACATGTAAAATAGTCAAATTATATAAGCGAGCTTTCTGCCGGATTTACTATACACTCCAAAAGGAACGGGCCGTCTGTGCTCAGCATTTCGTCAATGGCGCGCTCAGCTTCCGACATATCGCTTATGCGGCCGTGCGGTATGCCGTACGCCTGCGCTAAAAGATTAAAATCAGGACTGCCGGATAAATCGACGCCGCTGTGGCGTCCGCCGTAGTTTTTGTCCTGAAGCTCCCGCACCATGCCAAGCTTTGTATTATTC
>USGR01000096.1 GCA_900554165.1 uncultured Oscillospiraceae bacterium
GCCTCATATAATTGCAGCAATATCTTTTTAAAGCATGCTAAGCTGTGCTTATAAAAGCGACTTTATAAAGTTAGGTCTTATAATTTTCTCCGCATTTAATATATAATCAGGTCTCATTTTTTAAAAGTGCTGCAGCGTCGTGATAACGTAAAGCTTTAATCTTACAGTTTATCCTTTCTCCCGAATAAATATATACCTTTACAGAGCATAGACGGCTTTTTATCTCAAACGGCGACTGTGTTATTTTTATAAACGATATATTGTCTGTGCTAACCATCGCCATTATGTTACATGAGTATTTTGTCGTCCTGAAAGATATTGTCTTAGATGAACTTTTGTCAAAATGTATGCCGGAATTTTTCGATGCAAAATATCCTGAGAGCAGCCATATAACTATTATCCCCAACAATATCAGAATAACAAAAAACAAATCCTCATTGTGAATTCCGACAAACAGCGACAGCACACCGGCGGCTATTGGAAGCAAAATTATGCATATAATCTGCGGCAAAATAAATTTATGTTCCTTACCTTTGCTTGGTATAAGCGAGGGCGAAGTATACTGCATATTCGTAAGTAAGCTGTTAATAAAGCCAAATGTTTTGTCTCTGCCGGTCGCCGGCAGCAAGACTGACAGCTCACTTTTGGAACTTCCATAGCCTGCAGCGTATATTCTTGTAATATCGTGCCGCAGCAGGCTCATAAGCGGACGTCGAATTATAAAAGCTGCAGCTGTGCAGCTTTCTTTCAGCCTTATCTCTTTTTTTGAAATAAGCCCGCAGCTTATATAAATAAAGGCGCCATTTGGGCATTCGTTTCTGCTTACATAAAAGTTAGAATATTTAAAAAGCGTATAAGAAAAAGAAAATATAAACCCTGCCGCCGCCAATGCCGCTATAACTCCAATCGCCCTCGGCAAAATAAAATCAAGCAGAGATACCGTATTATTTATACTTTCATACAGCTTATCGGCTATATTTTCCTCCGTAATCTGCGAAACATAATTAATAACGGAAAACATAAGCGCAGAGCCGGTAATAACTGACGTGGCCGATAAAGCCATTATACATATTTTTTCTGGACTGAATAAAAATTCTGATGTACTCTTCCCCTCTCTAAATACCATATTAACAAGAAAGTTATAATCATCTTTTGACATAATGATTTCAAAGTCGGACTTTTTCCTCTTCCCTGCCTCAGTATCTATTTTGACGTAAACCGCCTTTAATAAGTGCAGCAAAATACCTGAATAAGCCGTAATGTTGGATATTTTATCTAGATTTATCATATTTTCTTTCATGAAAAAAAGTCCCTGTCTTGTCCTTATATGCGTTTTTAATGCATAAATTCTGCAACGCAGCAGCTTTAGAATGGATATTATAACTATTAACGCCATAAAAAACAAATACCACACAGAATCTTCTTTAAGGCTTCCCGATGCAAAAAATGAGGCTATGCTTTTAAGCGATGGTATTATAAGCAGTAAAATATATCTTGAAAGAAAATGCATTATCATAATTGGATGTGATTTTATTGTTTTTTTTGATATACTGGCATCTGTTTTATGCTCCATTTCTCTTTCTCCGTAAAAAGCGTAAAATTGTTGGTGAATATTTTTTCCAAACAATTGTATTTTTATTCGTAATATGGCACAACAAAAGAGTAAAATCGTTCGTGAAATATTTCCTCAAACACTTGTTAATCCGGTTTCAGTGTGTGATAATAAAGAAAGTTATGTCGATTTTTTCAGAGATTGCTCGCCGCTTACTAATCATTTAAGATTATATGCATACACGCATATCTTAGATATATAATCCCGTTTGTGTTAAGTATTATAAAGCATAAGCAAATATCTTGCTGTTATAATCGCATAAAAAATATTTATCATAATTTTAGGATTTTCCAAGTGATGAAAAATCAAGGCGTAAACGCTCTGCTCTATTCAGCGTATCTGATTAAACAATTTAATGCGTATAACTTTAATCTTGCTTGCCTCATGTTAGCACTGAAATGCAGTAAAAATTTTATATCAGCAGCATGAGTTCTTCAGACTTCTCATAACTTACCAGCGGGATAAAAAAAGTGCTGCCGGCACTGCTGAGCCTTATGCTGCAAACTCCGAACAGAGCAGCAAGCGGCGATTTTATACGGCTTACATATATAATCTTTTCGCGTCTTATTATTTTGTCGTGTTTATAAATTATTCCCCCGGAAATAATTATCTTTTCCTCTGATATTTCTATGCGCTTCTTTTTTATAAATGTCGGAATAGCGAAAAATATGAGAACAAGCGTTAAGATTGCAATCAGCAGGAGCATAATTACGCCAACCGTTATGCTGAAAGCAATAATTATTCCGGCAAATAGAGAAAGCAGAAGCGCAATTAAAATAGTCCATATATTCAGTACGTATGCAGCTTTATTCGCCGGACGATATTCTTTCATTTTATCTTCCTCGTTTTTAATGTTATTTTCCTCAAAAGTATAGAAAATATGTGTCTTAATTTTCCAGCTCTTATATGGTTTAAATGGCAAATAATATATTTGTAATTTAAATAATAAGACAGGAGAATGGTTATGACATATGAAGTAAATGTATCAGCAGAATTTGAAAACAGGGATTTGGCCGAGCGCGCCTGCAGGCTTATAAGAGATCAGATACCGGGCGTGCACAGCATAACGATTTACGTCGGCAGGAAGCAGAACAAAGCATACGGCTATGAATATCCGGCTGCAAAAAATATGGACGACGCCGGCAAGCAGACAATAGGCTTAATAGACAATAATCGCTTTAACGGAATACCTGCTATAAATGACTTCCATGACGATTATCTTAATCCTTCAAGGACAGAGCCGGAGCTTCGCCGCGCCGCTTATGTCAGTGTGCGTGCGCCGCTTGAGTGCCGACATAGTCTTACATCGCTTATGACCTGCTGTCACGGACTTAAGGTTACCGTTGTAAAGCAGCCTAAATAAGGAATTTATCCTTATATTAGGCTATTTATAATAAATTATTTTTTGCTATGTATTTTTAACACCTGCATCTAAAATAAAATATTATCAATAATTAGTAAAAACAGTAATATATCACCCTTTAATTATCATATTAATTTATCGGACATTAAAAGTCCGGGCTTTAACTATAAACGCTGTTTACCGGCGGAGTGGAGGTTTAAAATGAACACATATTATCCCGAGGGGTGGCTGCTTGACAGCGAAGAAAACAATAACGCAATGAAAAGCGAGCAATCGCTTCAAGAATGTATTGCAAAAAAGCAAATACTTGAAGCAAGGGCAACCCTTTGCGACTCAGCACACAATCTGCACGTTAACCTTGGATGCATGAAAGGCATAATACCGCGCGAAGAGGGCGCCGTAGGCATCAAAGAAGGCACTGTGAGAGATATTGCGCTAATAGCGCGAGTAAATAAGCCAGTTTGCTTCACTGTGCAGTCCATAGAGAAAGATAACGACGGCTCAAGCTATGCCCTTTTATCAAGACGTCAGGCGCAGGAATTGTGCAGCAAGGAATATATATCGAGTCTATTACCTGGCGATATTATTAACGCGCGGGTTACGCATCTTGAGCCTTTCGGCGCTTTCTGCGACATTGGCTGCGGAATAATCTCACTTATTCCAATAGACATGATATCTGTATCTCGAATATCGCATCCGCGCGACAGGTTCGCTCCGGGATACGATATAAAGACCGTTGTTAAATCTGTCGACACCGACGGACGTATTTCTCTGTCGCACAAAGAGCTGCTTGGCACATGGGAGGAAAACGCTGCGGCATTTGAGCAGGGTCAGACAGTATCAGGAATAATTCGCTCAGTGGAGGACTATGGAGTATTTGTTGAGCTTACTCCTAACTTGGCTGGGCTGGCGGAGCCGCATGAAAATGTCTATGCAGGACAGCAGGCGAGCGTATATATCAAAAGCCTTATACCTGAAAAGATGAAAGTTAAACTTATAATTGTTGATTCGTTTGACGCCGATTACAGCCCTGCCGAACTTAAGTATTTCCTTACCGAAGGGCACATTGACAAGTGGGTATACAGTCCCAAAAGCTGCGACAAAGTAACCGAAACTATATTTGAATAATATACTTTAATGAAAGGCTCTTTTAAATAAGGCGTATAATTTGCGGCTTCATAATCGTCTTAATGCTTTTAGTCTCTTATGATACAGCATTTGTTACATATAAAACCTTATAATGCCTATTTTCAAATATATTTATTACCGTAGTTAAAATTTTTGAGGAGCTGCAAAACAGCTCCTCAAATTCACTTTAACATCTTTGAGTATAATTAATGTCAAAGAGCTTTATTCTTCTATATAAACCTGACTACCAGCTAAAGGCCGGACAGGCAAATGAAGGGGCTCCCCACAAGGAGCAGCAGCAATTATTAACACTATTAGACGCACAGCCACACAGCGATGAACCGCTGTTTAAGCAGCTGCAGGCGGAGCTATTTGATGAAGATCCGCATGTGCAGCAATTTATATTCGAGCAGTTATTAGTCGAACAATCGCAGCACTGGCAAGCGGCTGCCTGGCAATCACAGCAAGAACAACTGGGAGTACAACAGTCACAGCATGAGCAATTTATCGAAGGACATCCGCATGCAGACGCATTGCTTGTAAAACAACCGCAGCCGGAATTACAACCTTGACAACAACACATAAGTCAAACACCTCCTCCCTGCTTGTCTACATTACCTATGATATGCAGGAGTTTTAAAAGTGCGACAGTAAAATTTTGATTTTCAGCATATGGTGTGTTATAATAATACGGCGAGTAAGCTGGACAGCCGCGGCATATATTTTGCTGAGGAAAGTCCGAGCTCCACAGGGCGGGATAACGGCTAACAGCCGCCGAGGGCGACCTTAGGGAAAGTGCAACAGAAATATACCGCCGCTTATGCGGTAAGGATGGAAAGGCGAGGTAAGAGCTCACCAGCGTGTAGGAGACTACACGGC
>USGR01000097.1 GCA_900554165.1 uncultured Oscillospiraceae bacterium
GCGATAAATCCGGCAGATAAAAGTCTATGCCAGCACTTTCGCATTCCTCTTTAAGCTTTCTGCGAAGCTCGGAATTTGCCGATACTCCGCCGGCGACGGCAAGCTGCTTTATGCCGAAGTCCGATGCTGCGCGCATTGTGCTGTCAATAAGCATGTCGCATACCCTGCATCTCACTGCGGCAGCTATATCGGCGCGCATCTGCTCCCCAAGCTCGCCGTTTTTCTGTTTTTCATTGTGTACAAGATTAATTACCGCCGTCTTAAGCCCCGAAAAGCTCATGTCGTATTTTCCGCTTACGTGCGGATGCGGAAGACTGTAAAGAGATGCATTTCCTTTTTCAGCCAGTCTATCAAGATGTACTCCTCCAGGGTACGGAAGTCCAAGCGTTCTGGCGGATTTGTCAAAGCACTCCCCCGCTGCGTCGTCCACCGTGCGGCCGAGCACTTTAAAGTCAGTATAATCGTTTACCATTACTATGTGGCTGTGACCACCCGATGCGACAAGGCACATAAAGGGCGGCTTAAGAGATGGATTAGTTATGTAGTTTGACGCTATATGCGATCGGATATGATGGACTGGTATAAGCGGCTTTTTCAGCGCAAGCGCCATACCCTTTGCAAAATTGACGCCCACAAGCAGCGCACCTATTAGTCCCGGAGCGTATGTGACGGCTACCGCATCTATTTCAGCAGGAGAGGCTTTAGCGTCGTCAAGCGCTTTTTTCACCACCTGCACTATGTTTTCCGCATGCCTGCGGGAGGCTATCTCCGGCACAACCCCGCCGTATACCGCGTGCTCGGATATCTGCGAAACCACTACGCTGGATAATACATTTCTTTCTTCCGTTACGGCGGAGGCCGTCTCGTCGCAGGAGCTTTCTATAGCAAGTATCTTCATATTTCCTCCGTTTTACTTTCTATCTGCTTTGTCATTATAAAGGCGTCCTCGCGCGGCTTCTCATAAAAGCCTCTGCGCACGCCCGACCTATTAAATCCAAACTTTTCATAAAGAGATATCGCCGCTTCATTGCTCTCTCGCACCTCAAGCGATATTGATTTGAGATGGAGCTCACACGCCGTCTTTATTATCTCTCTCACCAGCGCCGATGCTGCGCCCATTCTGCGATATTTTGCGTCTACCGCCACATTGCATATCTCCGCCTCGTTCAGCACATAGCGCATGGAGCAGTAGCCGGCAATGTTTTCATTTTTGTCCTTTGCGGTGAAAAAAATATATTCCGGATTTTTGCAGCATGCAGTCAGCGACTGTACGCTCCACGGTTCGCTGAAACAAAGGCGCTCCAGCTGAGCTATGCGCGGTATGTCGTCAGAAACGGCGGCGGATATTTTAAACGGCTCATCTTTCACTTATACCAAGCCTTTCTATTACCAAATCCAGTTTATCGGCGATTTCGTCGCGTATTTTGCGATATGTCTCCAGATTTTCGCCGTACGGGTCGTTTACATCCATTACTAAAATTTTATCCTTATCTATGCCCATTTGTCTCAGATAATACTCATGCATAGGCGACATTACGGCTATTAAATCATAATTGTCGGCCATAACGGGATAAAACTGCCTTGATGTATGCCCGTGAAAATCTATGCCTACTTCTTCAAGCGCCGTCATCGCGTTATCGCTTATCGGACCACCAAACGCGCTCAAACCGGCACTGTCGGACTCTATCGGCAAACTCTCGCGCTCGGCGCGCTGCTTCATAAGCCCCTCCGCCATGGGGCTGCGACAGGAATTGCCTGTGCATATAAATAATACTTTTTTCATATATTTCACCTTATTTCTTGTTTTAAGAATAATATCTTTTTCAGAATTTGATAAAATGCGCTGGGGCAAATCCACTTGCCAAATTCTTATACATCTCGATAAACCGGCAGGCTAACCTATTTTACCATCTCATGTAGAGCTTAAAATAAATGTCTAAGCGTAAAATTTTTAATAAGCGCTTGTCCGAGTGGAGTATGCTCTTTATCTGCTTCATTTAAAGCACAGCGTTGCCGCTGCGGCTTAAAGCATGCGGATACAACATAAAAATCCGCCTAATAAAAGCATCAATATATTGCGATATAAGCACTCAAGGCCGCTGTGTCAGAAAGATGCGCCGCAGTCTTGTAAGCTTTATAAGTGAAAAGTAAACGAAAGTTTTTCCCGCCGCTTTAGCTGCGGCAAATGAATTTGGAGTATTTGCGTCATACTCTCTTATCTGCAATTATATTATAAGCTCCGGCCGCCTTGCATTTTATCCTGCATTTAAAAATTGCACAGTACAGCATTAGAGTAACACCTTTGCGGTCATAATCAGTCCTTTGCCTCGAACCAATTTTCACCAGTATGCACCTCGGCAATCAGCGGAACGCTCATATTATAAGCGCCGCACATTTCTTCACCGAGTATTTTTACCGCTCTTTCCTTTTCATTCTCCGGCGCCTCAACTATAAGCTCGTCATGCACCTGAAGTATAAGCCGCGATTTTAGTCCCTCGCTTTTCAGCCTGTTATATACACGCACCATGGCGATTTTTATTATGTCCGCCGCTGTGCCCTGTATAGGCATATTCCGCGCCACGCGTTCGCCAAAAGCGCGGGTCGGCGCCGACGACGATTTTAGCTCCGGCAGGTATCTGCGTCTGCCCAGCGCCGTCTCGGCATAGCCCTTTTCTTTGGCGGTTTCCACAGCCCTTTCCATATACGCGCTTACGCCGGAATAGGTGCTGTTGTATGCGTCAATATAATTTTTTGCCTCGGCAAAGCTTACGTGTATATCCTTTGACAGCGAAAAGGCGCCGATGCCGTATACTATTCCGAAATTGACAGCCTTTGCGTGCGAACGCATGAGGGGCGTAACCATATTCTCCGGCACGCCGAACACCTGCGACGCCGTGACAGTGTGAATGTCCGTACCGTTTTTAAAGGCTTCCGTCATGGCTTTGTCGCCTGATACTCCAGCCAGCACGCGCAGCTCTATCTGCGAGTAGTCGGCGTCGCACAGCAGGCAGCCGGGGGAGGCTGTAAAAAATTTGCGCAGCTCTCTTCCAAGCTCCTGCCTTACGGGAATGTTCTGAAGATTAGGCTCGGCTGAGCTTATGCGGCCGGTACGGGTTTCCGTCTGATTAAAGCTGGAATGTATCCTGCCGTCATCCCCTATCACCTTAAGCAGTGCGTCGCAATATGTCGACTTTAATTTCGATATCTGCCTGTAGTATAAAATTTTCTCTATTACCGGGTGTTCTTCTATCAGCGACTGCAGCACCTCAACGTCTGTAGAATATCCGCTTTTCGTCTTTTTCTTGCCGTGCAGACCGAGCTTTACAAACAGCGCGTCAGAAAGCTGCTTTGGGGAATTGAGGTTAAACTCATACCCCACCATATTATATATTTCATTTTGCAGAGCGTCTATTTCTTTGCCAAGCACGGCGCCATATTCCCTTATTCCGTCGGCGTCAACTCTAACGCCGACATTCTCCATATCGGCAAGGACGTATGCAAGCGGAATTTCCACATCATAAAGCAGTTTGTCCATGCTTTGTGCCGATATTTCCGGCTTAAGACGCATCGCCACTGCTGCAAGCAACGCCGAGTCAAAAATTATGTCATCATACTCCTCTGCCGTGCTTATATCTCCAAAGCTGAGCTGCTCTGACGCTGTATCATCCATATCTCTGCCGTCTACCTTTGGCAGCTCTACCGAATACTCCGACGCAAGCCTTTTTAAGGAATAGTCGTGTGCCGAGGGGTTTAAAAGGTAAGCGGCGAGCATAGTATCGAAAGATATTTTTACCCTCTCGCCGCATATTTTTATAAGCGGCTTAGCGTCATGCACGACAAGACCTGCGCGGCACTTTTCAAAAAATTCCTTTGCCGCAGCTCCTTTAAGAATATAAACTGTGCCGGATGTACAAACAGCAGCAGCCGCTATTTCAGAGCCGACGCAGCTTGCCGAAACATATGCTTCCATCTCAGCATCCGTGTATGACTGCGCAGTATGCTTTGAGGCAAATTCTCCGTCATAAGCTTTTCTCTGCTTTGGCAGTTCTTCTGCATCGTCAGCGTCGCCTGCTGCACCTTTCTGCATGGGCTGATTATCCCTTGCATTTTTGCTAAATAGCACATTTTTAACAGAATGCGGCATTTCAGATATATCCGACAGCTTCACAAGCGCAAATTCCAGCTTTTCAGAAGCGGCGGCATTTTCAGCAGCGACAGACGGTGAAAGGCTCATGCGCTCCATAATTTTATACATTTCGAGCCGCGTAAGTATTCGTGAAAGCTCGGCGTCGTTTCTCTCACCCTTTTTACACATAGAAGCGGATATATCCGGCACGGATGTGCATATCTTGCCGAGCTCATAGCTCATGTAAGCGCTGTCCTTTCCGGCGGCCAGCTTGTTTCTTACACTCTCCTTTATATCTTCGCTGTCTATATTTTCATATACACTGTCAAGCGTACCAAACTGAGATATAAGCGATAAAGCCGTTTTTTCACCTATTCCCGCAACGCCGGGGATGTTGTCGGAGGAATCGCCCATAAGCGCCTTTACATCAATTAACTGCGGCGGATTAAGGCCATATTTTTCATTTATTTTCGCTGTGTCGTAAACCGTTGTTTCCGGCCGGCCGTATTTTGTGGAGGCAAGCATTACGCAGACCTTGTCGTTTACAAGCTGCAATGTATCCCTATCGCCCGTGGCAATATAGCACTCGCCGCCGTTTTCTGATGCAGACGCCGCCAGTGTGCCTATTATATCGTCGGCCTCATACCCCTCGCGCTCTAATACGGCATAACCCATATTTTTAAGTATATCCTTTAATATTGGAAGCTGCTCGGCAAGCTCGTCCGGCATGCCCTTGCGCCCCGCCTTATATTTATCGTATTTTTTGTGCCTAAAGGTCG